>DATEOP010000074.1:0-3351 GCA_035274065.1 Burkholderiaceae bacterium | reverse complement strand
GCAGCCGCGGTGGGTGAGCGCCTGAAGCAGTCGAATATTGCGATCGCGACCGCTTTGATTCCCGGCCGCAAGGCGCCGATCCTGATCACCGAGGAAATGGTGAAGACGATGCAGCCGGGCTCGGTGATCGTCGACATGGCGGTGGAGCAGGGCGGCAATTGCGCGTTGTCGGAACTCGGCAAGACAGTCAATAAGTACGGCGTGCATATCATCGGGCAACCAAACCTCGCGGCAACGGTGCCGACTGATTCATCGGCGCTGTACGCGCGCAATGTGCTTGATTTTCTGAAGCTGGTGGCGGACAAAGACGGCAACTTTGTGCTCCCCGCCAACGATGACATTGTGACAGCGTGTCTGCTGTGCACGAATGGCGAAATAAAGCGCAAGAACTAAGGACCCGCAATGGAAACCGTAGGGCCGATTGTCATCAATCTGATTATCTTCGTGCTGGCGATCTATGTCGGCTATCACGTCGTATGGAACGTCACGCCGGCGCTGCATACGCCGCTGATGAGTGTGACCAATGCAATCTCCGCGATCATCATCGTTGGCGCAATGCTCGCGGCGGCGCTGACCGAAACGGTGCTGGGCAAGACGATGGGCGCGCTCGCGGTTGCGCTGGCGGCGGTCAATGTCTTCGGCGGATTCCTGGTCACACGCCGCATGCTGGAGATGTTCAAGAAGAAGGAGCGCAGGTGACGCTCAGCATGAACGTCGTCGTCCTGCTGTACCTGGTCGCGTCGATCTGTTTTATTCAGGCGCTTAAAGGGCTGTCTCACCCGACCACTTCACGGCGTGGCAACGCATTCGGCATGGCCGGCATGGCCATCGCCATCGTGACGACCATCGCACTGATCTACAAAACTGCGCCGCAAATTGCAACAGCCGGCATGGCTTGGGTTCTCGGTGCCTTGTTGATCGGCGGCGCAGCCGGAACTCTGATGGCGAACAAGGTCGAGATGACGAAGATGCCGGAGCTGGTGGCGTTCATGCACTCGATGATAGGTCTTGCTGCCGTGTTCATCGCGATCGCAGCTGTGGCTGAACCGTGGGCGTTTGGTATCGCGCAACGCGGCGGCGCAATACCCACGGGCAACCGCATCGAGCTTGTGATCGGAGCGTTCGTTGGCGCGATTACGTTTTCGGGTTCTGTAATCGCGTTCGGCAAGCTGTCGGGCAAATACAAATTCAGGTTGTTCAAGGGTGCGCCGGTTGTTTTCACCGGTCAGCACATACTCAATCTAGCGCTTGCGATCGCGATGTTTGCCTTCGGCGCTTGGTTCGCGATATCTCAGGAGTGGTTTGCGTTCTGGGCAATG
The DNA here is from genome assembly GCA_035274065.1 of Burkholderiaceae bacterium. Classification (GTDB taxonomy): domain Bacteria; phylum Pseudomonadota; class Gammaproteobacteria; order Burkholderiales; family Burkholderiaceae_F; genus JACCZX01. Next base: position 2,032 of record DATEOP010000074.1, on the reverse strand, counting down.
CTGGCGATTGCTTTTGCGCTCGGTGTCCTGATCATCATTCCGATCGGAGGTGCCGACATGCCGGTGGTGGTGTCGATGCTGAACAGCTATTCCGGGTGGGCCGCGGCCGGCATTGGGTTTTCACTGAACAACTTCATGCTGATCATCGCGGGTTCGCTGGTCGGGTCGAGCGGCGCGATTCTGTCGTACATCATGTGCAAGGCGATGAACCGCTCGTTCTTCAACGTGATTCTGGGCGGCTTCGGCGGCGAGGTCGCCGCTGCAGCGGGAGCGACAGAGCAACGGCCAGTCCGCTCGGGCTCGCCCGATGATGCAGCGTTTTTAATGGATAACGCTGAAACGGTAATCATCGTGCCCGGCTACGGTCTTGCCGTCGCTCGCGCGCAGCATCCGCTGAAGGAGCTCGCGGACAAGCTGATCGCAAAAGGTGTCAAGGTGAAGTACGCAATTCATCCGGTGGCGGGTCGCATGCCGGGTCACATGAACGTGCTGCTCGCGGAAGCCGAGGTGCCCTACGACCAGGTGTTTGAGATGGAAGACATCAACGGCGAATTTGGCGAAGCCGATGTCGCGCTGATCCTTGGCGCTAATGACGTCGTCAATCCGGCCGCGAAAGATCCGAAGTCCGCCATCGCAGGTATGCCCATCCTGGAGGCGTACAAAGCAAAGCAGGTCATCGTCAACAAGCGCTCGATGGCGAGCGGATACGCCGGTCTCGATAACGAGTTGTTCTACATGCCGAAGACAATGATGGTGTTCGGCGATGCGAAGAAGGTGGTGGAAGAGATTGGAAAAGCGGTAGGCTGAACGAGGTCAGCCCACCAACGCAACTTCGCAGTACTACTTCGCTGTTACCTGGCCGCGAATTTCTCCGCCGGGATGCTTGGCGGTGTGCAGATTGACGTACCACCGTCCGGCGGTAAGGTCCGCCGCCTGCGCCGCGGTTAACGTCGCTTTGCCTCGTATCGGACTTGATAGATCACCGGTGAATGGAACGACCACGCCGGCGTTGGCTCCGGGCGCCGCGGGTCCATGAAAGTGACCGGCCGTGACCGGGCCGCTTAGTCCGGCGTAGGTAACCGTCCAGGTCAAGACATTCGTCGATTTGTCAAAAGTAGTGTCAGCGGTGCCCGTGCCGCCCGTGGTGACCGCCGGAACCTCTTGGGCGCCCGTCAGCTGGTTTTTCATGCTCGCCGTGTCAGACCCGCCGGTCATCGACGACATCCAACCGCAGCCGCCAAGCGTCACGGCAGCAGCGAGTAGCGTGCTCTGCATAATGCTGCGATACGAAATCATTGCGTCTCCTATTATCAGGCGGCCGAACGGCCGCCAGTGCGGACAAGCATAGACCGTTCCTTCTCGCAAGGACAAGGTACCGCTAACCCGAGTGCTGCGACCGGCAACTAACTCCAAGTCAGAAGGTTTAAAAACTCACGCCGCGTCTTCGGACCGTAGGTGGCGAATGCCGGATCAGGCCGCTCGCGGTACTGCTGACGCTCGAGCGCGACTTTGTCCTGCCGCACGTGCTTCTTGATGATCTCCGGCGCGACCGGATAAATCTTCAGCGCATTCGCACCGAAAATCTTCGCGCGTAACGCTGGTGTGATTTCTGGATAGCCGTGCTTGTCCCGCAAAGCGGGTGAAATCTGGAAGGTTCGAAATGCCTGAATCTGGTCCTGCGGTGAGCCGTACCAGATCGAATCCGTACCCCACAGCACGTTGTTCTCGCCGCAGTATTTAACGAGCTTGCCGATCGTATGCGCGGCAGTGTCCGGATCACGCATCGCAAGCCGCCAAGTCGACCCAAGCTCCGGATACACGTTGGATCCTGGCTTGATGCCGTTGTCGAGCAGGCTCGTGACCAGCGCGTCGATTCCATCAGTGCGCTTCGCGTCATACGCACCCTCGGCCTTGTTCGCGACGAATCCTGAGTGATAGATCAGAAAGTTGACGTCGGGATACCGCTTTGCCACGCGTCCAATGTCGACACAGGTCGAGTGTTCATACGACTTCGGACCGAACGCCAGTCCTT
>DATEOP010000073.1:0-9966 GCA_035274065.1 Burkholderiaceae bacterium | reverse complement strand
AAAGCTTACGAAGCGCGCGGTGGCTATCAGGCGCTGCGTAAAGTCCTTGGGGACAAGCTGACGCCCGACGCCGTCATTGCGGAAGTTAAGAAGTCGGCGTTGCGCGGCCGCGGCGGGGCCGGCTTTCCGACCGGGCTCAAGTGGAGCTTCATGCCTAAGCAATACGTCGGGCAGAAATATCTGGTCTGCAATTCGGACGAAGGTGAGCCGGGAACCTTCAAGGATCGAGACATCCTTCGCTACAACCCTCATATCGTCATCGAGGGCATGGCGATCGCCGCGTATGCAATGGGGATTTCGGTCGGCTACAACTACATCCACGGCGAGACGTGGGCGGAGTACGAGCGCTTCGAAGAAGCACTGGCCGAGGCGCGCAATGCCGGGTATCTCGGTTCCAAGATCCTCGGGTCGGACTATTCGTTTGAGCTGCATGCGGTGCACGGTTATGGCGCGTACATCTGCGGCGAAGAGACCGCACTGCTTGAATCGCTTGAGGGCAAGAAAGGATTTCCGCGCTTTAAGCCGCCGTTTCCGGCGAGCTACGGCCTGTATGGCAAACCGACGACGATCAACAACACCGAAACGTTCGCAGCTGTGCCGTTCATCATCACCGAAGGTGGCGATAAGTTTCTGGAGATCGGAAAGCAGAACAACGGCGGCACCAAAATATTTTCGGTGTCGGGTGATGTGACATATCCAGGCAATTACGAAGTTCCTCTGGGCACGCCGTTCGCAAAGCTGCTCGAACTGGCAGGTGGCATGCGCGATGGAAAAAAAATCAAGGGCGTGATTCCCGGAGGCTCGTCGATGCCGGTCGTTCAAGGCGACGTGATGATGGCGACCGACATGGATTACGACTCGATCGCCAAGGCCGGTTCGATGCTCGGGTCGGGTGCGGTCATCGTAATGAACGAGACACGCTGCATGGTCAAGGCGGCCGAAAGGCTTGCCTATTTCTATTACGAAGAAAGCTGCGGGCAATGCACGCCGTGCCGCGAGGGTACCGGATGGCTGTACCGAATCATTCACCGAATTGAGCACGGTGAAGGACGGCCGGAAGATCTTGATCTACTGAACTCGCTGGCCGACAACATTCAGGGCAGAACGATCTGCGCACTCGGTGACGCGGCCGCGATGCCGGTGCGTGCTTTCGTCAAACACTACCGCGCGGAGTTCGAGCATCACATTAAGCATGGACGCTGCCTCGTGCCGGAGATCCTTCAGTGATCGAAGTCGAAATTGACGGCAAAAAAGTAGAGGTGCCTGAAGGCAGCATGCTGATGGAAGCTGCCAACCGGCTCGGAATTTATATTCCGCACTTTTGTTATCACAAGAAGCTGACCATCGCTGCGAATTGCCGCATGTGCCTGGTCGAAGTCGAGAAAGCGCCGAAGCCGCTGCCGGCATGCGCTACGCCGGTCGCTAAAGGCATGATCGCGCGCACGCAATCGGCGTATGCGAAACAGGCACAGAACTCGGTGATGGAGTTCTTGCTGATCAACCATCCCCTCGATTGCCCGATTTGTGATCAGGGAGGCGAGTGCCAGCTGCAGGACCTGGCGGTTGGGTACGGCGCGTCTGCAAGCCGTTACAGCGAGCCAAAGCGCGTCGTATTTCGAAAGAGCATGGGGCCGCTGATTTCGGCCGAGGAGATGACCCGCTGCATTCATTGCACGCGATGCGTACGCTTCGGGCAGGAGGTCGCCGGGGTAATGGAGCTAGGCATGGCAGGCCGCGGCGAACACGCCGAGATACTGAGCTTCGTCGGCAAATCGATCGACTCGGAGCTGTCCGGAAACATGATCGACCTTTGTCCGGTCGGCGCGCTGACGAGCAGGCCCTTTCGCTATGAAGCCCGCGCCTGGGAACTGTCGCGTCGAAAGTCGATCAGCCCACATGATTCTCTGGGTTCCAATCTGATCGTTCAGGTCAAGAACAACAGAGTGATGCGGGTGCTTCCGCTCGAAAACGAAGAGATCAATGAATGCTGGCTGTCGGATCGCGACCGCTTCTCGTATGAAGGTCTGAATGCGCCCGATCGCTTGTTACGGCCGATGCTGAAACAGGGCGGCCAGTGGAGCGAAGTCGACTGGGCCGTCGCGCTCGACTACGTTGCTGCTGCGCTCACAGGGGTGAAAACCGAGCATGGTGGTGCAGCAATCGGTGTGCTGGCTTCGCCGGGCAGCACGCTTGAGGAGTTGCATCTTTTGACCAAGCTGACCCGTGGGTTGGACTCGAACAACATCGATTTCCGTCTGCGTCAATCCGACTTCTCCGACGACAGTGCTGCTGCTGTGCCTTGGCTCGGAATGAAGATCGCCGATGTCAACAAGTTGAACAGCGTGCTCGTCGTCGGCTCGTTCTTGCGCAAGGATCAACCGCTGTTGTCGTCGCGCTTGCGCGCTGCGACCAGGCGCGGCTGCAAGATGAACGTCCTGCATGCCATTGATAGTGATTTGCTGATGCCCGTTGCCAACCGGATCATCGTCCGCCCGAGCGAGTGGGCTCAGGCGCTGTGCGAAATCGCGGTGGCTATTGCGGCCACGCGTGGCGATCGATCGCCGGTTGACGGCGTTTCTGCGAGTGACGAGGCCAGAGCAATTGCTGCATCGCTGGTGAGCGGAGAGCGCAAGGCTATCGTGCTCGGCAACGCTGCGGTTCAGCATCCGCAAGCAGCTCAACTGCGTGCATGGGCACAGTGGATTGCCAAGGCTGTCGGCGCAACGTTGGCCGTACTCACCGAAGGCGCGAATACCGTGGGTGGTTATGCGGTCGGGGCGTATCCGGGTAGTGGAGCAGCGCACGGCGGCCTGAATGCGCGCGAAATGATCGAGCAGTCACGCAAGGCGTATTTGCTGTGGAATGTCGAGCCCGATTACGACCTTGCGAATCCCGCCGCGGCCGCGCAGGCATTGCAGGCAGCAGACACCGTGATTGCATGTTCGGCCTATCGCAACGGTGCGCTCGATTACGCAGACGTGATTTTGCCGATCACTCCGTTTACCGAAACCGCAGGCACGTTTATCAACTGTGAAGGACGCGTTCAAAGTTTCAACGGCACCGTTCGGCCTGCAGGGGAAGCTCGGCCGGGATGGAAAGTTCTGCGCGTTCTTGGCAATCTGCTCGGCCTCGATGGCTTTGAGTACGAGACGTCCGATCAGGTCCGCAGCGAAGCTGTCCCGGCGAATCTGGACGCGCGACTCTCGAACGAGACTTCGACCGTGCCCGCTAAGCCCGAGCGCATGCAGCCCGTCGCAGGCGCCATCGAAAGAATCGCCGACGTCCCTATCTATTTCAGCGACGCCATCGTGCGCCGCTCGCCGCCTTTACAGGCAACTCGCGATGCGCGGCCGCCGAGAGCGCGGGCGAATGCACGCACGTTGCAGTCATTGGGCATTGCCAGTGGGGACAAGACTCGCGTGCAACAAGGCAATGCATCCGCGCTGTTGGAAGTCCTACTCGATGACTCGGTGGCCGACCATGTCGTGCACGTGTCGGCGGCTCATGAATCAACGGCATCGCTCGGCGCGATGTTCGGGCCGATCACTCTGAACCGCGCATGATCAACACAATCACCGCCATCGGTAGCGACGCACTCGGCTCGGCATGGCCGGTCGTATGGTCGCTGGCAAAAATTACGGCGATCGTCGCACCAGTTCTCGGATTGGTTGCCTATCTGACGTTATGGGAGCGGCGACTGATCGGCTGGTTTCATATTCGTATCGGCCCAAACCGCGTCGGGCCGCTGGGTTTGCTGCAGCCGATCGCAGACGCCTTCAAGCTGATCACCAAAGAGATCATCTCTCCTTCGCAGGCGGACATATCGCTGTTCTTCCTTGCGCCGATCGTGATTCTGATGCCTGCACTTGCTGCGTGGGCGGTTATCCCATTCGGCCCCGGTGTCGTGCTGGCCGACATCAACGCAGGCTTGCTGTATGTCATGGCGATTACTTCGGTCGGTGTCTACGGCGTCATCATCGCCGGCTGGGCATCGAACTCGAAGTACGCGTTTCTCGGCGCGATGCGCGCGGCGGCGCAGATGGTCAGCTACGAAATCGGCATGGGCTTCGTGCTGGTGACGGTGTTAATGGTTGCCGGCACGTTAAACATGACTCAAATCGTAGTCGGGCAGAACACCGGCGCGTTCGCTTCGATGGGTCTGAATTTTCTGTCATGGAACTGGCTGCCACTGCTGCCGTTATTCGTGATCTACGTCGTGTCGAGCGTTGCCGAGACGAATCGTCATCCATTCGACGTGGTGGAAGGCGAGTCGGAGATCGTTGCCGGCCATATGGTCGAGTACTCGGGCATGAGCTTCGCGATCTTTTTCCTGGCCGAGTACGCGAACATGATCTTGCTGTCCGCAGTGGCGACGATCATGTTTCTCGGCGGCTGGGCGGCGCCGATCGATCTCGGGACGTTGTTCGGCTTCGAAACGCCGTCATGGGTAAGTGCGCTGTCGGGCTGGTTCTGGCTATTCGCAAAGGTATTTTTCGTGGTCTCGCTGTTTATCTGGTTCCGCGCTTCGTTTCCGCGGTACAGGTACGACCAGATCATGCGTCTCGGTTGGAAGATATTCATCCCGCTGACACTCGTCTGGCTGGTGGTGATTGCGATCTGGATGCAGACGCCGTGGAATATCTGGAGCGCATAAGCTGATGGGCGCCGTCAGAGAATTTTTCGATAGCCTGTTGCTGCGCGAGCTGGTCAAGGGCCTCGCACTCACAGGCCGCTACGCCTTCTCGCGCAAGATCACGATTCAGTATCCGGAGGAGAAAACACCGCTCAGTCCGCGCTTTCGCGGCTTACACGCGCTGCGCCGATATCCGAACGGTGAAGAACGGTGCATCGCCTGCAAACTATGCGAGGCTGTCTGCCCGGCGCTCGCGATAACGATCGAGTCGGATCAGCGAGAAGACGGCACGCGCCGGACGACCCGGTATGACATTGATTTGACCAAGTGCATCTTCTGCGGACTGTGCGAGGAAAGCTGCCCGGTCGATTCGATCGTGGAAACGGACATCCTCGAGTATCACGGCGAGAGGCGTGGTGACCTCTACTACACAAAGCCGATGCTGCTGGCCATCGGTGATCGCTATGAAAAAGAGATCGCAGCCGCACGTGCGGCCGACGCGCCTTATCGCTGATGGGCGCTCAATCGATTCTGTTTCTGATCTTCGCCGGCGTGATGCTGATCGCAGCGTTGCGCGTAATTACCGCGCGTAACCCGGTGCACGCAGTGCTATTTCTGGTGCTTGCGTTTTTCTCGGCGGCGGCGCTGTGGATTTTATTGAGGGCCGAGTTCCTGGCGCTGGCATTGGTGCTGGTTTATGTAGGCGCCGTGATGGTTTTGTTCCTCTTTGTCGTGATGATGCTCGACATCAACATCGACAAGGTAAGGCAGGGTTTTTGGCGCAATGCGCCTTGGGGATTTGGTGTTGCGGCGCTGATCGTGCTGCAAATGTGGCTCGTCTTGTCCCAGCCGCAATGGCAGGGAATGACGCGAGTCGGTGAGCGCATCGCGAATACCGATAACACGCGAACGCTCGGGATGCTGACCTTTACAGAATACGTTTTTCCCCTGCAGATTGCCGGCGTCATTCTGCTGGTGGCCATTATCGCCGCCATCGCGTTGACGTTACGCGGACGTAAGGACTCGAAGTGGCAGGACCCATCTGAGCAGGTCAAGGCGCGCAGTAAGGATCGCGTTCGGCTGGTCACGATGGCGACGGAAGACAGAGCACGGCAAACAAAAAACACTTAAACGAAGAGGAAAGTCGTGGTATCGCTGTCCTGGTATCTGGGTGTAGGCGCGCTGTTGTTTGCGATCAGCGTGGTCGGCATTTTTCTGAATAGAAAGAACCTGATCGTACTGTTGATGGCGATCGAGTTGATGCTGCTGGCAGTCAACATCAACTTCGTCGCGTTCTCGCACTACCTCGGCGACTATCACGGACAAGTTTTTGTGTTCTTCATTCTGACCGTCGCCGCGGCTGAAGCCGCGATCGGGCTCGCAATTCTGGTTGTGCTGTTCCGCAATTTGTCGACGATCGACGTGCAAGAGCTCGACCTACTGAAGGGCTGAGAGTCCAGTGAGACGGTCAAACTACGCCTGCGTTCGTTGGCGCCTCGTGGCGCCATGCGTTGCAAATGCTTTTGATGCTTCCCGGTATCGCCGCGGTTTGCGCCTAGCCTGCCGCCACGCTGCGCAGTCGCTCGGGTGCGATTTGACCGTCGTTCTGGACTGATGCGCGGCCTTTATCTATTAGTTCCGCTTGCCCCGTTGATCGGGGCGCTGGTGGCGGGCCTCGGCGGCAAGGTGATCGGCCGCACCGGCGCGCACCTGGTCACGATCCTCGGTGTGCTGATCGCAACCGTCGCGTCGTTCATGGTGCTTTCCGAGGTGATGCGGGGCACCGCATTCGACGGGACGGTTTATACGTGGGCGGTTGTCGGTGGCTTGAAGCTGGAAGTTGGGTTTCTGATCGACCCGCTGACCGCGTTGATGATGGTCGTGGTCACGTTCGTGTCGCTGATGGTGCATATCTACACGATCGGCTACATGGCCGACGATCCGGGGTACCAGCGATTCTTCTCCTACATCTCGCTCTTTACGTTCAGCATGCTGATGCTGGTGATGAGCAACAATTTTCTGCAGCTCTTTTTCGGCTGGGAAGCGGTCGGATTGATGTCCTATCTGCTGATCGGCTTCTGGTACGACCGAGAAACGGCGATCTACGCGAATCTGAAAGCGTTCCTCGTCAATCGAGTCGGCGACTTCGGGTTTGTGCTCGGCATCGGCCTCGTTTATGCGTACTTCGGCACGCTGCACTACGCTGAAGTATTCGCTGCGGCACCCGCGATGGCCGCGCGCGCAATCGAATTCATTCCCGGCACACCGTGGATGCTGATGACGGTCATCTGCATTTGTCTGTTCATCGGTGCGATGGGCAAGAGTGCCCAGTTTCCGCTGCACGTCTGGTTGCCGGATTCGATGGAAGGTCCGACGCCGATCTCAGCGCTGATCCACGCCGCAACAATGGTGACCGCGGGCATCTTCATGGTTGCGCGTATGTCGCCGCTGTTCGAGTTGTCTGACGTCGCCTTATCGTTCGTTGTCGTAATCGGCGCGATCACCGCGTTTTTCATGGGTGTGCTCGGTATCGTGCAGAACGATATCAAACGCGTCGTCGCGTATTCGACGCTGTCTCAACTCGGATACATGACCGTTGCGCTCGGCGTGTCTGCCTATTCGGCCGGCATCTTCCATCTGATGACGCACGCCTTTTTCAAGGCGTTGCTGTTTCTCGCTGCAGGCTCGGTGATCATCGGCATGCACCACGATCAGGACATCCGCAACATGGGCGGTTTGTGGAAGAAGATGCCCGTTACGTGGATCACCGCGCTGATAGGTTCGCTGGCGCTGATCGGCACGCCGTTCTTCTCGGGCTTCTATTCGAAAGATTCGATCATCGTCGGCACCCATGCTGCAGCGGCGGCGGGTCAGTGGGGTGCGACGGTCGCGTATTGGGCATTGACGATCGGCGTGTTCATCACGGCGTTCTATTCGTTTCGCATGTTTTTCCTCGTCTTTCACGGTGAGCCGCGCTGGCATCAAAGGCCTCGCGATCCGGAACACGACGACGAGCATCATGACGACGAACACCACGGCGCACCTCACGAATCTGCGAATGTCGTCACGGTGCCGTTGGTTTTGCTTGCGATTCCTTCGCTGGTGATCGGCTTCGTAGCAATCGAATGGCTGCTGGGAGGCGATTTCTTCGGTAGTTCCATCGTCGTTGATGCTGCGCGGCATCCGGCTATGACGCACGTCGCCGAGGAAGCCAAGAGCGCGCTGGCCATGGGCCTGCACGGGTTCTTGTCTGCACCCTCGTATCTCGCTCTGGCCGGTGTGGCGCTGGCAGCATTTCTGTATCTGCGGCGTCCTGACCTTGCTGCCTCAATGAAGGAGCGCTTTAGTGGTCTATACCGGTTGCTCGACAACAAGTACTACCTGGATCGCATCAACGAGTTCGTGTTCGCGGGCGGCGCACGCAAGCTAGGTCTCGGTCTGTGGAAGGGTGGGGATGTCGGGTTGATTGACGGCATCGCGATCAACGGCAGCGCAAGGGTTGTCGGTTTGATAGCCGGCGCCGCCCGACTGCTGCAATCGGGCTACATCTATCACTACGCCTTCGGAATGATCATCGGCATTCTTGTGCTGGTAACGCTGTTTGTCACGTTGAACGTGGTGCGATAGCCATGCCGGCCGCAACGTCCTGGCTCAGCCTGGCAATCTGGATTCCGATTGGCTTTGGAGTGGCAATCCTCGCTGCGGGTCGCGATCGTAATCTGGATGTAATTCGAACACTCGCACTGATCGGCAGCCTACTCGGGCTAGTCGTCACGATTCCGTTGTATACCGGCTTCGATCCGTCGATTGCGCAGCTGCAATTCGTCGAGAACGTGCCGTGGATCGAACGGCTGAATGCGAACTATCACCTCGGGGTCGACGGCATCTCGATCTGGTTCGTCCTGCTGACGGCTTTTATGACGGTGATCGTTGTGCTCGCTGGCTGGCAGGTGATAGAAACGCGCGTTTCACAGTACTACGCCGCCTTTCTGATCTTGTCCGGCTTAATGGTGGGTGTGTTCGCAGCGGCGGACGGTTTGCTGTTCTTCGTATTCTTCGAAGCGACACTCGTGCCGATGTACGTGATCATCGGCATATGGGGCGGTACGAACCGCATCTATGCAGCGATCAAGTTTTTTCTGTACACATTCGCCGGATCGTTGCTGATGCTCGTCGCGCTGGTGTATCTGTACTACGCGTCCGACGGCCGCTTCGGAATTTTCGACTGGCATCAGGTTCGTCTGGGCATGACGGCGCAGACGCTTCTCTTTCTGGCGTTCTTCGCGGCGTTCGCCGTCAAGGTGCCGATGTGGCCGGTGCATACCTGGCTGCCCGACGCACACGTCGAAGCTCCCACCGGTGGCTCGATCGTTCTGGCGGCCATCATGCTCAAACTCGGCGCATATGGCTTCCTGCGTTTTTCGCTGCCGATTGCTCCCGATGCCTCGCACGAACTGGCGGGCTTCGTGATCGCGTTGTCTTTAATCGCGGTCGTCTATATCGGCTTCGTGGCGCTTGTCCAATCGGACATGAAAAAGCTCGTTGCCTATTCGTCGATCGCGCACATGGGCTTCGTGACGCTTGGGTTCTTCATCTTCAATCCAATGGGTATGACGGGTGGGATCGTGCAGATGATCTCGCATGGCTTCGTGTCGGGGGCGATGTTCTTCTGCATCGGGGTGATGTATGACCGCATGCACTCGCGCGAGATTGCCGACTATGGCGGGGTCGTCAACACGATGCCGAAGTTTGCGGCGTTCTTTATGCTTTTTGTGATGGCGAACGCAGGTCTGCCGGCAACGAGTGGGTTCGTCGGAGAGTTCATGGTGATCCTAGGCGCCGTGCAGTACAACTTCTGGATTGCGTTGGTCGCTGCTATCACGCTGGTACTTGGTGCTGCGTACTCGTTGTGGATGTACAAGCGCGTCATTTTTGGCGAAGTGGCAAATAAGCATGTCGCCGAGCTTGTCGATGTCAATCGCCGCGAACTGGTGATCCTCGCGCTGCTTGCTGTGTCGGTGTTGTGGATGGGGTTGTATCCGAAGCCGGTCACCGACCTGATGGATGCGTCGGTCGCCCAGTTACTGAAGCACGTCGCGGTCTCAAAGCTGCCGCTTGCCACCGGAGCGGTCCAGTAGATGAGCTCGCTTGGCCTCATCGTCGCGCTTCCAGAGATCGTGCTGCTTGTCACGGCCTGCATCGTGCTCGTGGTTGATCTTTTCGTTTCGGACGAGCGGCGCAATGTCACGTATGCATTGACGCTGCTGGCGATGCTGGCGGCCGCAGTCGCCGTCGGCCTGACCCTGGCGCGCAACGAGGTCGTGGTCGGCTTC
>DATEOP010000072.1:0-6469 GCA_035274065.1 Burkholderiaceae bacterium | reverse complement strand
TTGCGGATCAATTCAGACGCCATTTACAGGGAGTCGAATGCAATCATCATGCGCATCGGTAACGCCGCCAGCGTAACTCACGCGGAGGCACAATGAACACATGCGATTGACCGCTCACGCCACCGAATTCACCGGTTTTCCAGATGATCGTTTCCGTGTATGTATCCCGCGAGATGGTTAATGGTCTCAGTTGATGCCGTGCTGCCTGAATGCATTTGCTAAACGATCTTCGACACCTACTAGATGACAGGATGACCGCGACCATGACTTCAAGGGACCGTTGCATCTGGGCTGCTGCGCTGACCGCGTCGCTCGCAGGGTGCGGCGGCGGCTCCGATTCTGGGCCGGCGCCCGCGCCGCCCGTTGCACCCACGCCTCCTGCGATAGTCCTTCCGCCGCTGATCGGCGATGCGTCCGTTCGAGTCTCGGGCGATACTCCGTTCGCAGCCAATTGCACCGGCGGAGCGCTCGGAGGCACCGAGTATCGCAACGCAGAAGTCGAACCCTACGCGGCGGTCAACCCGACGAACGCCGCCAACATCGTTGCAGTCTGGCAACAGGATCGCTGGTCCACGGGACTTTCGAACGGGCTGGTAGGCGCGGTCACGTTTGATGGCGGAGCAACCTGGACGACCACAACGGCCCCGTTTACGCGCTGCGGCGGGGGCAATGCAGCCAATGGCGGCGATTACGAACGGGCTACCGATCCGTGGGTGACTTTTGCACCGAATGGAAATGTTTTTCAAATGGCGCTGGCGACGCAGGGAGCATCGATGGCGCCGGGGTCGGTCAGCGCAATGCTGGTGAGCCGCTCGACCGACTCAGGTCGAACGTGGAGTAACCCATCGACATTGATCCGGGACGGCGCATCTTTTTTCAATGACAAGAACACAATCACCGCCGATCCCATCGATTCCAATTATGTTTATGCAGTCTGGGATCGACTCGCTGCCAGCGGAGGCGGTCCGACATTTTTTGCGCGCACGACTGACGGCGGTAATACGTGGGAAGGCGCGCGCTCGATTTTCGATCCGGGCCCGGGCAGTCAGACGATCGGAAACGTGATCGTGGTGCATCCGAACGGAACACTGATTAATCTGTTTACGCAACTCAATGAAGCCGCTGGCGGTCAGATCACTTCGTCGCTGAATATAGTGCGCTCAAGCGATAAAGGGGGAAGCTGGAGCACGCCGATCCGAATCGCAGACGTTCTGGCGATCGGCGCGCGAGACCCTGAAACGGGCACGTTGGTCCGCGACGGCGCCGGCCTCGGTCAGATCGCGGTTGCACCTAACGGCAATCTCTTTGTGATCTGGCAGGACGCGCGATTCTCCAGCGGTGCACGCGACGGCATCGTGCTTTCGCGGTCGATCGACGGCGGCTCGACCTGGAGCATTCCGGTGCAGATCAATTCGGCTCCTGCTACGCAGGCGTTCACGCCCAACGTTCACGTGCGCGCCAATGGAACGATCGGCGTGACGTATTACGACTTTCGCTCGAACACGCCTGATCCGACGACGTTACCGACCGAGCTTATTTTCTCCCGCTCCACCGACGGCGTGACGTGGCAGGAAAATCGTTTGGGCGCTGCATTCGACATGTTCACTGCACCGTTTTCACGCGGCTTGTTTATCGGCGACTATCACGCGCTGACCAGCGCTAACAACGTCTTCATACCGGTCTACGTGCGGACGAATAGCGGCGACGCGACCAACCGCACCGATGTCTTCGCGATACCAATGCGTTCGTTGCCGCTTGCGGCGGTTCTCGCGACTTCCACGTTTCGTGCGCAGGCGTCGCCCGCGGCAGCGCCGGACGCAGAGTTTCGACAACGCGTACACGACAACAGTGTGCGAACAATGGAACAACGAATCCCCGGTTGGTCACGGCGCCTCCGTGGTCACGCCCCAATACCGTCGCGATAGCCGCGGCCCTACACTTCGATTTTGTTCTTGTCGAAGCCCGTAATGGACACAATCGAAGCCCGCCGCGGCATAGTTCGTTCCCGTATCGAAAGTCTACGTCGCGCTATGCAGCGCCACGGTGTCGCGGCAGTCGTCGTGCCATCGAGCGACCCGCATCTTTCCGAGTACTTGCCTGAGCGCTGGCAGGGCCGCGAATGGCTTTCCGGATTCACGGGTTCGGCCGGAACGTTGGTGGTGACCGACGATTTTGCCGGTGTGTGGGCCGATAGCCGCTATTGGGCGCAGGCGGAAGGTCAGCTCGCCGGAACCGGCATCGAGCTGATGAAGATTGGTGGATCGGGCAGCGCGGCGCATCTCGATTGGCTTGCCGAACACCTGGCGTCCGGAGCTCAAGTCGCGGTCGACGGCGCGGTGCTCGGACTCGCCAGCGCGCGAGCGCTGCAGTCAATTCTCAGCGAGCGCGGCATCGAGCTGCGCACGGATCTTGACGTGCTTAACGACGTATGGGACGACCGGGCCGGGTTGCCAGCACAGCAGGTCTACGAACATCTTGCACCGTTTGCGCCAACTCCCCGCGCCGACAAGCTCGCGGCCGTGCGCCAGCAAATGAAGCAGCACGGCGCCACGCATCACTGGCTCTCGACACTGGACGACATCGCCTGGCTCACGAATCTGCGTGGGGGCGATGTCAGTTACAACCCGGTGTTCATTTCGCATCTGCTGCTTGATGCGAAAAACGCCACGCTGTTCGTCGCCGAAGGCAAGGTCAACGAAAAGCTTGCAGCGCGGCTGGCTGCGGACGGCATCAGGCTCGCACCCTACGATAGTGCGGTGCCGACGCTACAAGCGCTGCCGGCCGATGCGAAGCTGTTGGTAGATCCGCGTCGTATCACGCTCGGATTGCAGCAGTCGGTACCCGACCGCGTACAGATCATCGAAGCGATCAATCCATCGACGCTTGCGAAGAGTCGCAAGACCGATGCCGAAGCGCATCACATTCGTCATGCGATGGAACAGGATGGCGCGGCGCTTGCGGAGTTTTTTGCGTGGTTCGAAGCGGCGCTCGGTCACGAAACGATCACCGAGATGACGGTCGGGCAGAAGGTCGTAGAAGCGCGCGAGAGGCGTCCTGGTTATGTGTGTCCGAGCTTTCACCCCATCGCGGGGTTCAACGCCAACGGCGCGCTACCGCACTATCGAGCCACCGAGGATTCGCACGCGACGATCTGCATGCGCGGCACCGTCGGCAACGGCATGCTGCTGATCGATTCCGGCGGTCAATACGAGTACGGGACAACGGACATCACACGCGTTGTCCCAATCGGGCAGACAACCGCCGAGCAGCGCCGCGACTACACGCTGGTGTTGAAGGGAATGATTGCATTATCGGTGGCTAAATTTCCGCGCCACACGCGCAGTCCGATGCTTGACGTGATCGCACGCGCGCCGATCTGGGCCGCAGGCGTGGATTTCGGGCACGGAACGGGCCATGGTGTGGGTTATTTCCTGAACGTTCACGAGGGCCCGCACGGAATTACGCCGCATTTGCCTCCCGAGCCGCAGACAGCGATGGAACCCGGCATGGTGACCTCCAACGAGCCTGGGATCTACCGACCGGAGCGCTGGGGCGTGCGAATTGAAAATCTGGTCCTGAACGTGCCGGCGACACTTGAGCAGCCGAGCGAATTCGGCGAGTTCCTGCAGTTCGAGACGTTGACCTTATCGCCGATCGATACGCGCTTGATTGAGCGCTCACTGTTGCGCGACGATGAAATCAAATGGTTAAACACTTATCACGCTGAAGTACGTCGCAGAGTCGGTCCGCACGTCGGCGGCGCGGCTGCGGATTGGCTGAAACTGCGAACGGAGGCGATCTAACTATTCGCATCGTTACAATCGCGCGTTTTGTCCCGGCGCGTAAGTAGCATCGATGGATAGGCGGGCCGCCAGCGGCGGCAAGGTGGGGAGCAAGTCCGGCAGTCCGAGCAAGGCGGCGGAAGACAAGTCCACCGTCCATGCGACCAACTTCATTCGCAACATCATTACTGAAGACCTCGTGCGAGGCACCTATGAGCCGCGCCGATGGGCTGGCCATCCGGGGCCTTATGACGTCCATGCAGCCGCGCCGGACGATCCCGCAAGAATCCGTACACGCTTTCCGCCCGAGCCGAACGGTTACCTGCATATTGGCCACGCCAAATCGATTTGCCTGAACTTTGGACTGGCGCGTGACTTCGCCGGGCGATGTCATATGCGGTTCGATGACACCAACCCTGTCAAGGAAGACCAGGAATTCGTCGACTCCATTCTCGAATCAGTCCGTTGGATCGGATTCGATTGGGAACATGGAACCGAATCGAACCTGTATCACGCGAGCGATTACTTCGAGGATATGTATCGCTTTGCCACATATCTGATCGAAACCGGCTATGCATATGTCGATGAACAGAGCGCGGACGACATTCGGGCGAACCGCGGGACGCTGACGCAAGTCGGCAGTGACTCACCGTATCGCGACCGGCCGATTGCAGAGTCACTGCGGCTGTTCCAAGAAATGCGCGCAGGCAAGCATGCCGAAGGCACGATGGTGCTGCGGGCGAAGATCGACATGGCTTCGCCCAATATCAATATGCGCGACCCGGTTATCTACCGTATCCGCTTCGCCGAGCATCACATGACCGGCACTAACTGGGTCATCTATCCGCTGTACGCCTACGCGCATCCAATCGAAGACGCGCTGGAGAACATCACGCACTCGATATGCACGCTGGAGTTCGAGGACCAGCGTCCGTGGTACGACTGGGTGCTCGAGCGCATCGTGCCGCTGCTGCGGCGCCCACAATACGAAGCGGCCAAGCGAATGCTCGACGCCATCTACGACGCCGGTATCGAATCGCGGCGCGAGTTTGCATTGCACTGTCACAACCAGGGCGCCAAGTTAGGCGCGAGCCGCTACGAGCGGCGTGTCGAAGCGATGTTTGCGTCGTGGAGCGGGAACTCCGACCTCGCGGCACACGATGCCGACGAGTTCTTTAAATTGCTGCTTGAACAGACGCAATGTTTCACCCCGCTGCTGCAGGCCGCGCTCGACGACCGCAAAGCCAATCCATTTCTACTGCCACATCAGTACGAGTTCAATCGACTGGCGGTGACCTACGTTGTTACCAGCAAACGCAAGCTGTTTCAGATGGTCGATGAGAAGCTGGTCGACGGCTGGGACGACCCACGCATGCCGACGATCGTCGGGTTGCGTAGACGTGGATACACGCCGCAAAGCCTGCAGCTGTTCATGGAGCGCACCGGCGTCAGTAAATCGCCGCAGTGGATCGACTACGCGCTGCTCGAGCAGGCGTTGCGCGACGATCTCGAGCCGACCGTGCCACGTGCCACCGCGGTGCTGCGCCCGATCAAGCTGGTGCTCGACAACTTCCCGGTTGATCTAACCGAAGAAACGCAGGCGCCGGTACATCCGCACAAACCGGAGCTCGGAACGCGCACGTTACGCATCGGGCGCGACATGTGGATCGAGGCCGACGACTTCATGGAGAATGCGCCGCCCGACTACTACCGCCTTGCGCTTGGTCCCGGCGGCGCCGGACAGCCGGTCCGATTGCGTTACGGGTATGTGATTCGCGCGCACAGCGTGGTCAAGGATGGCGCGGGAAACGTTGTTGAAGTGCATGCCGAATACTTGCCTGAAACCAAGAGCGGTTCGCCGGGCGCCAACAGCGTCAAAACGCGCGCCGCAATTCACTGGCTGTCGGTGGCCGATAGCATTCCTGCAGAAGTCCGGGTGTTCGATCGACTGTTCACCGATCCCTACCCCGACGCCGGCGACAAGGATTTCCGTGCGCTGATCAATCCGACCAGCAAGCAAGTACTCCGCGCCTACGTTGAACCCTCGCTCGCGAACGCCAAGCCCGACGACAAATTTCAGTTTGAACGGAACGGATATTTCGTCGCAGATCGGAAAGAGCACACGAAGGAGAACCCGGTCTTCAACCTGGCGGTGACACTGCGAGAAGCATCCGGCAAGTGAACATGAGCGCAGGGCGCCGCAGCCGGCAGCGTACCTACCCCAGCGTCACCCATGCAGGAGCGTGGTCACTCGGCTTTTCTCTGCCACGCATGTGCTTGTCTACGCCCGCTTCCTTGAGCCTCGACGTGGCTTTCGCGTTCAGCAGCAGATGATCGATGCGAAGACCGGCATCACGCGGCCAGCGATTTCTGAAGTAGTCCCAATACGTGTACATCGCCGCGTTCGGATGCAGCGTGTGAATCGCGTCGGTCCAGCCCTGC
Organism: Burkholderiaceae bacterium; assembly: GCA_035274065.1. GTDB lineage: Bacteria > Pseudomonadota > Gammaproteobacteria > Burkholderiales > Burkholderiaceae_F > JACCZX01. The sequence continues at coordinate 245 of DATEOP010000072.1, read as the reverse complement.
GCAAGCAGCCGCCGCCACGCCGTGCGGGTCTCCGGTTGAAGCAGCGCGTCGTCCAGATACGACCGCGGCGAGTAGATATCGTGCAGTTCGTCGGTCGGCACCACGTTGTAGTCTCCGACGAGTACGACTTCCTCGCCAGAGTCGTACAACTGCGCGGCGTGATCGATCAGCCGCTGAAACCACGCCAACTTGTAATCAAACTTGGGTCCAGGCTGCGGATTTCCATTTGGCAGATAAATCGACCC
>DATEOP010000071.1:0-5759 GCA_035274065.1 Burkholderiaceae bacterium | reverse complement strand
GTCAGAACCGGAGACATCGCAACGATTGCGCCGACGTTGAGGTCGCGATTGGGCCACCCGTCAAGGCGATGACCGATCCCGGGCAGTAATGCATCGTCAACGGTCGAATGACACAGCGCGCACGTGATTCCGATGCGTGAGATGTTGCCCTCGGCATCGAAAGTCGCTTGAACGCCGACGACGGCGTTCTGCCGTAGCAACTCTCGCGTGCCGCTGACTGCAAACGGGTTGTGCAGCACGAATTTCATCAGATCCAAATTGTCGAGGTCCACCTTCAGACCGAGCCGCAGCGCCTCCAACGGCTGCAGCTTGCTGTTGACCACTTCGTGAAGTCGCGCCTTGTCGGTCCAAAACTGTTCGTCGCCGAACGTATCGAAGCGAAAGATGCGTTGTCCCTCGACAATTTCCGGCGAGGTCGCTTCGGGGAGCGGTGAGTTATAACCGCGAAGTCCGCACCCGCCTGTCGCGATTGCGCCGATCAGTGCCGCAATTGCACCAACGGTTGTCCATGTTGTCAGCGTGCGGCGGTTCAATTGGGCGTTAGGAGCACTTTTGGGAATCATGCGAACCTCAGGGATAGAGATGGGTATGGAATTCGCCCTTTGTCAGATAAGTCACATTGATTAGCCGAATCAGCAATATCTATGCCTATTACGCACAACACGGGCACCGCGTTGGATCGTCAGCGCCGGCTGATGCAGGGCACATCAGGCCGCATCGTTGAATTGCTACGCCGAACGCCGCAGACGATCGATGAGATCGCTGCGGCGGTAGGTCTAACGCGGACGGCGGTGCGAGCGCAGCTGGCCACGCTGCAACGCGACGGCATCGTTGAGGAGCGCGGAACGCAGCGCGGCACAAGCAAGCCGGCTCGCGTTTACGGGGTCAGCGCTGAGGCGGAGCTTTCGCTATCCCGGCTGTATGTCCCGCTTCTGACGCAGCTGCTGCACGTGTTGGCTGACCATATGCCGCGCCGTCAGCTTGACGCGATCCTGCACGAGGTAGGACGCGGCCTGATGACCGACTACGCGATGCCACGCGGCACGCTGCGCGAGCGTGTATTCGCCGCCAGCGCCCTTCTCAACGAGCTCGGCGGTACAACCGACGTCGAAGAAATCCCGGGACGCTTCCTGATCAAAGGTCACGGCTGCCCTCTGGCAGCTGCCACAGCCAAGTATCCGGAGGCCTGCAACGCCGTTGAAAGCCTGCTCGCCGAGTTCATCGGCGATCCAGTGACGCAATGCTGCCATCGCCACGATCGTAAGCGCTGTTGCTTTGAGGTGATGAACCGCAATGCGTCGCATGCGAAACCGCGTCGCTGAATCGCCGCGACGGTTTCACCGTTTTCTCACGCCAATTTCGCCGCGGGTTAACAATGCCGACGCACTCTACTGCTCCACTACTAGGAGCCCACCGTGCTCAGACCGCCGCGCAACTCGCTCTTTCTGAAGGCCATCGTGGTCGGCGTGCTTGCCGTCCTAATGCTGATTCCGCTAGGTATGGTCGAAGGGCTGATTGCCGAACGTGCGTCACGCCGCGCCGAAGCGATCGCGAGCGTTCAGGCGAGTTTCGCCGGGCCACAAACGCTGGCACTGCCGTTCTTTGTGTGGCCGTATGTCGAACACTGGACTGAGCAAACGGTCGATGCCAGCAATCGTATGGTCGTCAGGCCAATGACCGAGGCAAAGCAGCTGATCTGGTTTGCTGAGCAGTCGCAGGCAGACGCCGAGGTGGTCGTCAAAAACGATCGTTATCGCGGAATTCATCGCGTACGCACGTACGAGTCGTCAATCGCCATCAGCGGAGCGACGACCTGGCCGGATCGCACTCAGGTAAAGCCGCTGGTTGATGGCCGGAGGATCGTCTGGGGTGAACCCCGGCTAGTTCTCGCCATTGCTGACGTGCGTGGTTTACGCGGATCACCCGCGCTGACCGTCGAAGGCAAGCCGGTGAGATTTCGTGAGAGTACGCAATTGCCGACGCTTCCGGCTGGCTTGCATGCTCCGCTTGCAGAATCTCCCGCCGGATCGAATGTGCGTTTCTCGATTGCGGTCGAGTTGGCGGGCACCGAGCGGCTAGCGTTTGCGCCGACAGCCACGTCAAGCAGTGTGACCGTCAAGTCAACGTGGCCAGATCCGCATTTCGGCGGCAGTTATTTGCCGCGCGATCGCAGCGTTGGCGCGGGCGGATTTTCTGCGACCTGGTCAATCTCGGCGCTAGCGTCGGATGTGCAGCAACAGCTACGCCAGCTAGCGTCTCAAACGCGATCCGAACAACGGCCTCAGCACGCTTCGCCGCTGCGCGTCGATACGTTTGAAATCGACTTCATCGAGGCAGTCAATACCTATCTGCTCGCGGAGCGCTCCGCCAAGCACGGTGCGCTGATCATTGTTCTCGTCTTCGGCGCAATGTTTCTGTTCGACGCGCTGCGCTCTTTAAATGCGCATCCGCTTCAATACGGGTTTGTTGGCCTCGCACTCGTGATCTTCTTCCTGTTGCTGTTAAGCCTCTCGGAGCACATCGCGTTCGGTCTCGCCTACTCGATTGCCGCCTCTGCGTGTACGTTGCTGATCACGTATTACCTGAGCTACGTCCTCGCCAACCGATCCCGCGCCATCGGATTCGGCGTCGCGCTGGCCGCGATGTACGCGACCATCTACTCGATTCTGATCGCCGAAGGTACAGCGTTGTTGCTGGGCAGCGCACTGCTGTTCGTGGTGCTTGCGGCCGCGATGATCATGACGCGCAACATCGACTGGAGACGACTGAGTCTGGACACGAAGCCTGATCCGACGTAACTCGGAAGCAGCCGACTGAAAAACCGCGACCGCGGAGCCGCGCTAAAGTGCGGTGATGCGAAAATTCGCTTCTAGTGCGAGGAAGGCGCTCCGGCATCCGATCGACTTCTCGCTCGCCGTACTGAAACAGTTTCGCGCTAACCAAGGGCTGTTGCTCGCTGGCGCGGTGGCTTACTACACCCTGCTATCGCTAGTGCCGCTGCTGATACTGGTCGTTTTGGTGCTTACGCGGGTTTTCGACGAGGCGCTGGTGCTCAATTCGATCGGCACCTATCTGGAATTTGTCGTTCCTGGCCAGTCGGCGGCGCTGGTCGGCGAGTTACGCAATTTCCTGATGCACCGTGAGCTCGTTGGCTGGCTGCTGCTGGCCTTGATGCTTTTTTTCAGCTCACTCGCATTTACCGTTCTTGAAAATGCGATGTCGGTTATTTTTTTCCACCGTGTGCGCGTACGGCGTCGTCACTTCCTAACGTCAGCCGTGATGCCTTACCTGTTCATCTTGTCGCTCGCCATTGGGTTGATGATCATCACCGTCGTATCGGGCGCGCTCAGTCGATTGGGTACTCATGCCGTTGTCATTCTTGGCGAGTCTCGTCCGCTCGATGAGTTCTCGGCGAAGCTGCTGTACTTGATCGGCGTCGGCGGAGAGATCCTGTTGCTGACCGCGATCTACATGGTGATGCCTGTCGGGCGGTTGTCGTTACGGCACGCGTTGATCGGCGGCACAGCGGCGGCCATTCTGTGGGAGCTCACCCGCCACGTACTGGTCTGGTACTACTCGACGATATCTCAGATACAGGTGGTCTACGGATCGCTCACGACATCGATCGCGGTGCTGCTGAGCGTCGAGATCGGGGCAATCGTGCTGCTGATGGGCGCACAGGTCATAGCCGAGTACGAGCGCATCGGGTACGAGCCGATCACAGCAAGCGCGAAACCGATGCAGGCGGAAAAAGCCTGAATTGCTGAGCTAGGCCGCCTTGCGCATGTCGATTGGCTTGACATCGCGCCGCGTCGCTCCAACGAACAGTTGCCGCGGCCGACCAATCTTGTATTCGGGATCAGCGATCATTTCATTGAGCTGCGCGATCCAGCCTACCGTGCGTGCCAGCGCGAAAACCGCAGTAAACAGTGGCACCGGGATGCCGATCGCTTTCTGCACGATGCCCGAGTAGTAGTCGACGTTCGGATACAACTTGCGGCTGACGAAGTAGTCGTCTTCCAGCGCAATTTTTTCGAGTGCCATTGCGAGCTTGAACAGTGGATCGTCCTGCAGACCCAGTTCGTTCAGCACCTCATAACATGTTTCACGCATCAGCTTCGCGCGAGGGTCGTAATTCTTGTACACCCGATGGCCAAAGCCCATCAGCCGAACCTCAGAGCTCTTGTCCTTCACCTTTGCAATGAACTCACCAATCTTGCCGACCCCGCCCTGACGCTGCAACTCGTACAACATGCCGAGCGCAGCCTCGTTGGCCCCGCCATGCGCGGGACCCCATAGGCACGCAACGCCGGCCGCGATTGCGGCAAACGGGTTCGTACCCGATGAGGCGCACAAGCGAACCGTTGAGGTCGACGCGTTCTGCTCGTGATCCGCGTGCAAAATGAAAATTCGATCCATTGCACGGACCAGCACGTCGTTTACTTTGTACTCCTCACACGGCGTGGCGAACATCATGCGCATGAAGTTGGCCGCGTAGCTCAATTCATTACGCGGATACACGTACGGCTGCCCGACGGTGTACTTGTAAGCCATTGCGACCAGCGTCGGCATCTTCGCAATCAGGCGGTGCGCTGAAATTTCCCTCTGATGCGGATCGTTAAGGTTCATCGAGTCCGGATAGAACGCCGACATCGCCCCGACCAGGCCCGTCATCACCGCCATCGGATGTGCGTCGCGGCGGAATCCGCGCAGAAAGAACTGCATCTGCTCGTTGACCATCGTGTGATACCTGACGGTCGTGTCGAACTTCTCCTTTTGCGCAGCGTTTGGCAGTTCGCCGTACAGCAACAAGTAGCATGTTTCAAGATAATCACACTTTGTTGCGAGCTGCTCGATCGGATAACCGCGATACAGCAGCTCGCCCTTGTCGCCGTCGATAAACGTAATAGACGATTCGCATGCCGCGGTCGACATAAAGCCGGGGTCGTACGTAAACCTTCCCGTCTTCGCATACAGCTGCCGAATATCAATGACGTCCGGCCCCATCGTGCCCTCATAAATGGGCAATTCGAGCGCCGCGCCTCCTTCCGAAAACGTCAGCGTGGCCTTCTTGTTCGACGAATTGAGCGCCATGGTCTCCGTCCTGATTGACTTCAGCTGGTGCGTAGCCGGTCCAGCAATTTCCGCACGCCGGGAACATCGAGCACCGTGGGCAATTGCCGACGCGCGAGCAACAAATCGAGCAGCTCGTCCTCTGGAAGATCGAGCAGCGCCTCGAACGACACCATCTCATCAAGGGTCATCCGATCGCAGTCGCGATCGAGAAAACGCGTGATCAGCACATCGTTTTCGAGCAGGCCGCGCCTTGCCCGCCACCGCAGGCGCCGGCGCGCCACTGACAAATCGGTCGCATCCGCAATCACACCGCTCTCCGTACCAGCAACTCCTTGATCTTGCCGATCGCCAGCGTCGGATTCAGATTCTTCGGGCAGACATCGACACAATTCATGATCGTGTGGCATCGGAACAGCCGATACGGATCATTTAAGTTGTCGAGCCGCTCATTGGTCGCCTGGTCACGCGAATCCGCAATGAAGCGATACGCCTGCAAGAGGCCGGCCGGCCCGACAAACTTGTCGGGATTCCACCAGAATGACGGACACGCAGTCGAGCAGCACGCGCACAGGATGCACTCGTAAAGGCCGTTAAGTTCTTCGCGCTCTGCCGGCGACTGCAGGCGTTCCTTTTCAGGCGCCGGGTCCTCGTTTATCAAATATGGCTTGACCGATTCATACTGT
>DATEOP010000070.1:0-13738 GCA_035274065.1 Burkholderiaceae bacterium | reverse complement strand
GAGTCACCCGAATGCACGCCCGCCTGTTCGATATGCTCCATCACGCCACCGATCAGCACGCGTTGGCCATCGGCAATGCAATCCACGTCGACCTCGATCGCATCATCAAGAAAGCGATCGAGCAGCACCGGCGAGTCGTTGCTGACCTTGACGGCTTCCCGCATGTAGCGCTCGAGATCCCGGCCGTCGTGCACGATTTCCATCGCGCGGCCCCCGAGTACGTAGCTAGGCCGCACCACCAGCGGATAACCGATTTCAGCCGCGAGCCGCAGCGCCTCTTCTTCGGTTCGGGCGGTCCGATTCGGTGGCTGCTTCAATCCGAGCTGCCGCAGCAGCTTTTGAAAGCGCTCACGGTCTTCAGCAATGTCGATCGAATCAGGTGACGTGCCGATGATCGGAACGCCATTGGCCGCGAGATCACGCGCAAGCTTCAGCGGCGTTTGCCCACCGTATTGCACGATCACGCCGAGCGGCTTTTCCTTGTCAACGATTTCCAGTACGTCTTCCAGCGTCAGCGGCTCGAAATAAAGCCGATCCGAGGTGTCGTAGTCGGTCGACACTGTTTCAGGATTGCAGTTGACCATGATCGTCTCAAAACCATGGGCGCGCAGCGCAAACGCAGCGTGTACGCAGCAGTAGTCGAACTCGATTCCCTGTCCGATCCGGTTCGGGCCGCCGCCGAGCACAATCACCTTGTTGCGGCTAGTCGGCTCGGCTTCGCACTCTTCCTCGTAAGTCGAATACATGTATGCCGTGGTCGTCGCGAACTCGGCCGCACATGTGTCGACCCGTTTGTAGACCGGGCGTACTCCGAACCGCAAGCGAGCCCCGCGCACGTCTGAAGCGGCGGCCTCGAGCAGTGTCGCCAGGCGTCTATCTGAGAACCCCTTGCGCTTTAAGTAGCGTAGTTCCTCCGCGGTCAGATCGGGCAGCGCTCTTCCCCGCACTCTGGCTTCGATCTGCACCAGCTCTTCGATCTGCGCAAGAAACCAAGGGTCGATCGCAGTTTCTTCAAATACCTCATCGAGCGTCATGCCAATTCGAAACGCGTCAGCCACGAACCAGATGCGATTGGGCCCGGGCTCGCCGATCTCCTCGACGATCTCGTCACGATCGCTCGAGTGCTCATCCAGGCCGTCGGATCCGACCTCCAGACCACGCAACGCTTTCTGAAACGATTCCTGGAACGTGCGACCGATCGCCATCACTTCGCCGACCGATTTCATCTGCGTCGTTAGATGGTTGTCAGCCTGCGGAAACTTTTCGAACGCGAAGCGCGGCACTTTCGTGACGACGTAGTCGATCGTCGGCTCGAACGATGCGGGAGTTGCACCGCCGGTGATTTCGTTGCGCAGTTCGTCGAGCGTATAGCCGACCGCAAGCTTGGCCGCGACCTTTGCGATCGGAAACCCGGTCGCCTTCGAGGCTAGGGCTGACGAACGCGAAACGCGCGGATTCATCTCGATGACGATCATCCGGCCATTCTTCGGATTGATCGCAAATTGCACATTCGATCCTCCCGTATCGACGCCGATCTCGCGCAGGATCGCGATCGACGCGTCGCGCATCAGCTGATACTCCTTGTCGGTCAGCGTCTGCGCCGGCGCAACGGTGATCGAATCGCCCGTATGCACGCCCATCGGGTCGAGATTTTCAATGGAACAGACGATGATGCAGTTGTCGGCTTTGTCGCGCACGACCTCCATCTCGAACTCTTTCCAGCCGATCAGCGATTCTTCGATCAGCAGCTCATGCGTCGGTGACAAATCGAGACCGCGCTGGCAGATCGCAACGAACTCTTCCATGTTGTAGGCAATGCCGCCCCCGGTGCCACCGAGCGTAAAGCTCGGTCGAACGACTGCCGGAAAACCGAGGGCCTCTTGAACCGTTAATGCCTCTGCCAACGATTTGGCGATGCTGGATCGAGCCGACGAAAGCCCGATGCGCGTCATCGCGTCCTTGAACTTCAGCCGGTCTTCGGCCTTTGCGATCGCATCGGGCGACGCGCCGATCAATTCGACGCCGTACTTGTTCAAAACGCCGTTGTTGTACAAATCCATCGCGCAGTTAAGCGCGGTCTGGCCGCCCATTGTCGGCAAAATTGCATCGGGCCTTTCCGTTGCGATGATGCGCTCGACAACTTGCCAAGTAATTGGCTCGATGTACGTCGCGTCGGCCGTCTCCGGATCGGTCATGATCGTCGCCGGATTGCTGTTGACCAACACGACCCGGTAACCCTCGTCCTTCAGAGCCTTGCACGCCTGTGCGCCGGAATAATCGAACTCGCACGCCTGACCGATAACGATAGGTCCCGCACCGATGATCAGAATGCTCTTGAGATCTGCGCGCTTGGGCATTACTCGTAGTTCTGCGGTGCGAGCTTGCGCTCGACCAGCTCTATCAGGATATGAATGACTTTGATGTGCAGCTCCTGCACCCGGTCAGCGTACTTGCCCGCCGCTGTGACGATCGCAATGTCTGCCGATTGGGCGAGCTGAGTACCGTCCCGACCAGTCAAGCCGATGACTTTCATTCCGCGCTGGCGTGCGATGTGGACTGCCGCGAGCACGTTCTTGCTTGTGCCGCTTGTTGAAATCGCGAGCAACACATCGCCGCTGCGCCCATGCGCCTCGATAAAGCGAGCGAAAACCTGCTCATACCCGTAGTCATTGCCAACGCACGACAAGTGGCTGGCATCGCTGATTGCCAATGCCGCATAACCCGGCCGGTTATCACGAAACCTTCCAGTCAGCTCCTCAGCGAAATGCATCGCGTCGCACATCGAACCACCATTGCCGCAGGAAAACGCTCGGCCGCCAGCCGCGAACGCATCAGCGAGCAGTTTTCCGGCGTCGGCAATACGCTGCAGCATTGCTTCATTGCCGATCAGTGCCTGCAGCGCCTCCCGCGCTTCACTCAACGTGGTCCTTACAGAACCAATCGTCATGCAGGAATGCTTTCAACGACGCTGAGCTGCTGCCGCCGTGTGGTCATCAGCTCGACAAACCGGTCGAAAAGATCGCCAATGTCGTGCGGTCCAGGACTCGCTTCCGGATGGCCCTGAAAGCAAAATGCAGGTGCGTCAGTCAGCTCGAAACCCTGCAGCGATCCGTCAAACAGCGATACATGCGTGATGCGGGTATTCGCAGGCAGCGTTTTTTCATCGACTGCAAAGCCGTGATTTTGGCTGGTGATGTACACCCTGCGCGTAGACAGATCGACCACTGGATGGTTAGCGCCGTGATGGCCGAACTTCATCTTCAGCGTGCGTGCGCCGACTGCTAGTCCGAGTATCTGGTGGCCCAGGCAGATCCCGAATGTGGGAACTTTGCGTGTGATGAACTCGCGCGTCGCTTCGACCGCGTAATCGCACGGCTCGGGATCGCCGGGTCCGTTGGCCAGAAACACGCCATCGGGCTGCAGCTCCATCACATCGCTTGCAGTCGTTTTCGCGGGCACGATCGAGATGCGGCAACCGCGGTCGGCCATCAGGCGCAAAATATTCTGCTTGACCCCATAGTCGTACGCGACGACATGGAAGCGATTCGCATCGCTTGCTACAAACCCCGGCGTACCGTCGTTGCGGGTTAGCTGCCAGCTTCCCTCATTCCACTGATATGGACGCTTAACGGTCACGACTCTTGCCAGGTCTTGTCCCGCCATTCCTGCATAAGAACGCGCGCGCTGCAGCGCATGTTCGACGGCCGTCGGATCCAGAGCGGGACTTCCTTCTGCCGCAGCGACAATGCAACCCGCCTGCGCGCCGCGCTCACGGAGCCTGCGTGTGAGCTTACGCGTGTCGATGTCCGAGATGCCAACGACGCCCTGCTCTTTCAAATAGCTTGCGAGATCCTTCTGCGCGCGAAAATTCGATGGCCGTAGCGGAAGATCGCGAATCACCAATCCTGCGGCGTGCACGCGCACAGACTCGACGTCTTCTTCGTTGACGCCTGTATTGCCAATATGGGGATAGGTAAGCGTCACGATCTGCCCAGCGTAGGACGGATCGGTCAATATCTCCTGATAGCCCGTCATAGCCGTATTGAAAACGACCTCACCGAGCGTTTCGCCGGCAGCGCCGATCGACCGGCCACGAAAGATCGTTCCGTCGGCCAGCACTAGCGCCGCGACAGGACGCGAATCAACTACCACGGGGGGCAAAACGGCTCCTTACTCCCGATAACCGCTGCATTTGCCGCGACGCCCGGGTGTATTTAACTAAACCAACGCCAATCGGCCGCGGATAAACTGCCGGATTGTATCTTCACGTGCCGCCCGAAGCGGCTTGCGGCCCACGCTGAGAGACATGCTGCTGATTCCCTATCAGACGCGCTTCACTCCAAAATCGCTGCCGCTGGTCACGCTAGGGCTGATCCTAGTCAACGCACTTGTCTACTTCGTCTTTCAGTCGGGCGACCGACAGGCCTACACACGCGCCGCCGAGTATTACTTTTCGTCTGAACTGGCACAAATAGAACTGCCAAGATACGCAACTTACCTGGAGCGCCGTAACGATCGCGGGGCATTACAGGTGCTGCGCATGATTCGCGCGGGCGCGCGCCCGGAACAATCGGTGCAGTTGATGTTGGCAGTTGAAAACGATCGCGAGTTCATGCGCGATTTGCGGGACGGCGCCGTCGTGCCGTCGTCCGATCCGGCCTATGCAACGTGGCGTGAACAAAGGAGCCAGTTCAATGCGCTGATTGGGCGCGTTTTCACTGAGCGGTTCGCGCTCGAGCCCGACACGGGCGGGCCCGCCTGGGGAGCGCTTCGCCTGTTGACCTACCAATTCCTGCATGGCAACGCGGTTCACTGGCTTGGCAACATGATCGTGCTACTGCTGGCTGGCCCCTTCGCGGAGGCCGCGCTCGGCCGCTTTCGCTTCTTGATCGCCTTCATTGCCAGTGGTGTGTTCGCCGGCGCAGTGCACATGCTGTTCAGCGACCAGACGTTGGTTGGAGCGTCCGGCTCAATTGCGGGAGCTATGGCGATGGTGGCCGTCTTGTACGGCACGCGCAAGGTGCCTGTGTTCTACTGGTTGTTCGTTTATTTCAATACGGCTCGAATCCCCGCTCTGCTTCTTCTACCGGTCTGGCTATTGATCGAAGCCGTGCAATGGGCCGCATCCCCCGAAGCGCGCGTCTCATACGCCGCGCATATTGGCGGCTTTCTCGCTGGAGGTGTGCTGGCCTGGCTACTGCGTCCCAGTGATACGAAAAAAGTGGATCGCATCTTGGACGAACAGTTTGCCGACGAGCGGCGCAGCGATCGAAAATCGACGCTATTGCAGGAGGCGCAGGCGGCGGCAGCCCGGCTCGACACGCGAAAGGCGGCGCGCGCATACGGCGAGCTGCTGCAGGATGACCCGACCAATGTTCAGCACGCGACCGCATACTTCAACATGGCACTGCTGGGGCGCAATCAAGACACGCTGCTCGATGCGACGTTGCGAGTGCTGTGGATCCGAGCGCGGGGCGCTCGGTCGGAATTGCGTCCGGTCTATTTGCAAATGAGTCAGCCGCACGTACTCGCCGCGCTACCCGTCGATGAGCAACTGCGGCTTGCAAGGCGACTCGTGGCTACGCGCGAAGATGCGGCCGCACTGCGCGTGCTGGACGGGCTATTGGCCAGCGAGACACTGAAGAATCTCTACAGCCGCCAGATCGCTGACTGCCTTCTGGGCCTGTTCACGACGTATTCGCGCCATGGATTGCGTCAGCCGGCCGAGGACGTCAAGCGCCGACTATCAACACACTTCCCGTCGCCGGCTACTTTGGGAGGCTTGCCGCCCACGCAACAGCCGCCAATGACGATTCGCGGCGCCACGCACGCGCCTCGACCCCGTGTCGCACTGTCAGGCCCGCCATCGGATATGGAGCTCGACCTCGACACGCAATTGCGGACGCGCTGGGGTCCCGACGAATAATTACGTAGCCCGTTGCAGTACCTGGAGATAGCGCCCTGCTTCCGCCGCGATCGAGTCGGAAGGGTATCGCTTCAAAAGATGCTCCAAGATGCGACGCGCTTCATCGGGGTTGCCACCCCATTCGGCCATCAATTGCGCTCCGATGAGATAGATCCTCGGGATGTCGGCGTGCACAGTGTGTTTCTTGTCGAACCCCTTGATCAGCTGCCCGGCCAATTGAGGCTTGCCTAGCCGTATCGCCGCCTGCGCAAGCGGAGCAACAAGGTCAACTTCGCGAGGCGCCCAATCGGCGCGTCGCGCCTTTGCATCTTCGATCAGCTCGATCGCTTCCCGCCAGTTTTCGGACTTCACCAGCAGCTTCAGGTATGAGTCCGTGTGGTGCTCGATCCGAGGCGTGCTGTTTTCGGCCACCAGCAATCGATGCAACCTTGCATGTAGCGAAAGATCGTTCGGACGCTCGCTCAAGTCATGTGAAAGCAGGTCGATTGCTTCCTTTATGTCGCCGGCCGTCACCATCTGCCCGATTAGCGCGTCGCGTGTTCGTGCTTTGACGTCAATCGTGCGAGCGTTGGCGACGCTGCGCATCGCGCGCTCGCCGGGTCCCATCACCGAGATATCGAGGGCATCGGCAAACTGATACATCGCGTAGCCAACCAGCCCGCAGATCATGTAAGTGAAGTACCAGAATGCGAACGACAACAGCAGCAGCTGGATGACGGTCCCGACGCCAAATCCGGTCTTCAAACTGCCCGGGCTCAGGCCGCCGCCCGCAGCCAATGCCGCCAAACCGTAACTGCGACACAGTTCCGCTACGAAGATGAACGCTGCCAGAGCGGCGTACGGTTTGCCGATCCGCTGGATCAGCGAAACCATCTCTGCCGGATTGAGCGCACCGCGAAGGCTTCCTGTGATGACAAGGCGCATCGTCGCCGCGGGGCTGATTCCAACGAAGAAAATCAGCCACGCGGTGATCGCGATGAACTCGTTGCCACCGCTGATCACCTCCAGCAATTTGACGAGAAGCGCCAGCACGAGATTGATGCCCGCGTATTTGTACGGCAGGTACTCGCTGACCAGATCATCATTGGTCAGCGGATAGTCGGACGGGCGCAGGAAACCCTTCGACGATCGCTCGATGATCTTGAATCCGTACCGAACTCCGGCGATCAGTATTGCCAATAGCGCAATAACCAGCAGCAATATCCCGAACCCGCCGAACAGCAAAAGTGCAAAGGCCGCCACGAAGCTGACCGACAAGCCGGCGATTCGCGTCAGAACCGCTTTGTCGAGCGGGAGCAGGAAGAAGCGATTGACACGGTTGCGCTGCCAGAACGGCTCTATCGGGCCGGTACTCGCGTAGGCGTAGGTGTCTGACATCCCGCCGGCAGACTACGATTGCCGCGTTAGCCTGTAAAGCATCGCATTACCGCTAATTCGGCACTAAAGCTATAGCTTTTCCGTTTCGCCCGCGCGCGGTTGCCACTTCATCAGGTGCGTTTCAACCCTGCCAACGGCCCAGTCGAGCACTAGCGCAAACGCCGTCAACACCAAAATACCCGCCATCACAGTGTTGATGTCGAACGAGCCTTCGGCCTGCAGGATCAGGTAGCCCACGCCGCGTGATGAACCCAAATATTCGCCGACGACAGCGCCAACGAATGCCAGTCCGACGGAGGTATGGAGCGACGAAAACACCCAACTCGTAGCGCTGGGTAAATAAACGTGGCGTAACAGCTGGTTCCGCGACGCTCCCAGCATTCGGGCGCTCGCGAGCACTGTCGGGCTAACTTCCTTGACACCCTGATAGACGTTGAAAAACACGATAAAAAACACCAGCGTGAAGCCGAGCGCGACCTTCGACGCAATGCCCAGCCCAAACCACACCGCGAAAATGGGCGCCAGAATCACACGCGGCATTGAGTTCAATGCCTTGATGTATGGGTCGAAAATTGCGCCAGCAACCGGCGACAAAGCGAGCCACATGCCAATGATCAAGCCGCCGATCGTCCCCACTGCGAAGGCGAGCACGGTTTCGAGCAGCGTTACCCATAGGTGCGCATAGATGTCGCGATCTGTGATGAACCAGGTCCAGATGCGGGCGAAAATTCTGATTGGCTCTCCGAAAAAGAATGCCGCCTGCCGATCGTTTTCGAACATGACCGGCGGAATCAGCCCAGGTGTGGTCATCGCGTACCAGAACACAAACACAGCTACCAGCACCATGGCTTGCCATAGGCGCAGCGTCTTGTGGCTCGGTCGAAAGCTGCTCCACATGGTGTCTACGCCGCCAGCTTCTGTTGCGCGTAGCCTTTTAGAACCTCATCGCGCAACACGTCCCAAATCGCCTTATGCAGATCGACGAAGCGCGGCGTGACGCGCACTTCAGCAACATCGCGCGGTCGCGGCAGATCAATGACGAACTCACCGATCGGGTGCGAAGCAGGACCTGCAGACAGAACGATCACACGATCGCTCATCGCAATCGCTTCATCCAGGTCGTGCGTGATGAACAGCACCGCCTTTTTCTTATCGGCCCAAAGTTCGAGCACCTCGTTTTCCATTAACTGCCGCGTTTGAATATCGAGCGCCGAGAACGGCTCGTCCATCAAGATAATGTCTGGATCGAGCACCAGCGTTTGCGCGAGCGACGTGCGTTTTCGCATGCCGCCCGACAATTGATGCGGATACCGATCACCAAAGCCGCCGAGACCGACGCGCTTCAACCACTCGTCTGCTTGCGTACCGGCGTTTGCCACGCCATGAAACTCGAGTCCCGCCATGACGTTGGCGCGCGCGGTGCGCCATGGCATCAACGCTTCGGTCTGAAACATGTACCCCGCGCGCGCGTTGATGCCAACCAATGGCTGACCGAACACGTGGACCTGACCAACACTAGGCTCTAGCAGTCCCGCAGCCACGTTCAACAACGTACTTTTGCCGCAACCCGTCGGGCCCACGACGCTGACAAACTCGCCGGGCGCGACCGCTAACGTCACGTCCTCGACCGCGGTATATCGCTGCGAGCGATTGTCGCGACTGACAAACGTACACGTAACGCCGCGCAGCTCGAGCGCAGCCGGCCCGCCCACCAATCAACCCTTCGGATACTTCACGTTCGCCTTGCGCACGAAGTCGTTGGTAAACACCGCTTTCAAGTCAATCTTCGCCGTTTTCATGCTGTCGTCGATGCTTTGTAGCGCGCGCAGTGCAGTTGCCGCGCCCTGCTCGGGAAACATACCATCCGGGGACAGTGCAGGCTTGGCTTTCAGAAACGCATCGATGTAGACCGCGCGATCGCCTAGCAAATAGCTTTCGGGAACCGACTTCACGATATCCGACGGACCTGCTTGCTGAATCCACTTGTTCGCCCGAACGATCGCGTTGGTCAAAGCCTGAATTGTGTTCGGATTTTTTTCGATGAAGGAGACCGGCGCATACAGTGTTGCGGCCGGCATCGGACCTCCGAACACCTTGTCTGCTTCGGCTACATCGCGCGTATCGGAAATTATCTGGATGTCGTTGGTTCGTGCAAGCATCGTGATGACCGGATCGAGGTTGGAAATGGCATCGATCTGGCCGGCGCGCAGTGCCGCCACAGCGCCCTGCGCCGCTCCCACGCCCACATAGGAAACGTCGGTCGGCTTCAGGCCGGCTTTTGCCAGGATGAAATTCGACATGACATTGGTCGATGACCCCGGCGCAGTAACGCCGATCTTCTTGCCTTTAAGATCCGCGACGGTCTTGTAGTTGGGCATCGTCTTGGTGCTGACTGCCATCACGATCTGCGGCGCACGCCCTTGTAATACGAACGCCCGCATCGGTTGGCCCTTGGCCTGCATGTTGATGTTGTGTTCGAACGCACCCGATACAACATCCGCGCTGCCACCAACGACGGCCTGCAGCGCGCGCGCACCGCCGGCAAAATCAACGATGGTGACGTCGAGTCCTTCAGCTTCGAAAAATTTCCTTTGCTCAGCAATGGTCAACGGCAGGTAATACAACAGGTTCTTGCCGCCGACGGCGATCGTGACCTTCTTGCGCTCGGGCGTCTGTGCGCTCCCGAGTGCAGGGAATATCAGTACCGCAGCGCTTGCCGCCAAGAGTTCACGTCGCGTAAGCGTCGTCTTCATTGTGATTCCTCCTTTGAGCGGCTGAGCCTAGCGCAGCCGATCTTTCCCGGCTGCCCCGCATGAACCCGTATCTACCCTAGCCGGGCCACAGAGCAGAGACGAAGATGGCTATGCAGGCGAGGTAGCCGGCGAACCAGACTGCAGAGCGAGCCCAGTGCCAGTCGGCCAAGTAGCAGGCGATGTACGCCACGCGGGCAATCACAAAGACAACCGCCAGCAGATCGATGCGCGCCTGAGGCGCGCTCATCAGATGGGCGATGATCACCGCAGCAGCAAAAAACGGAAACGCCTCGAAACTGTTTGCTTCGGCGGCCGCAGCCCGCGCCCGATAGCCTTGCTGCTTGTCCAGCCAGACCCTCGGATGGCGATTGTTGTAGCGCTCGCCGCCGGCCTTGGCGATGCCAATCGAAATCACAGGTAGAACCGCCGCGATCAGCACGCACCAAAAGGCGACGGTCATCCGCTGACTCTGGCTCCGCACTAGTCAGCGCGGCGATCGAGCATCGCCTGTGCCACTGTGTTGACGTCGGTGTACTCGAGTTCAGCACCGGCGGGGACGCCCCGCGCCAGTCGCGTCACCTTCAGATGCGGGTCGCGTTCACGAACGAGCTGCGTGATGTAGTGCGCGGTTGCATCGCCTTCAGGCGTAAACGACGTCGCAACAATGACCTCGCGGACGATTCCATCGGCAACGCGTGCGAGCAGACGCTCCATTTGGATTTCGCGCGGGCCAATCCCATCGAGCGGTGACAACCGCCCCATCATCACGAAATATAGACCGCCGTAGGCAAGCGACTGCTCAATGACGAGCTGGTCGGCCGGCGATTCAACAACGCACAGCAGATGCGCATCTCGCTTCGTACTTTCGCACGTCGCGCAGATCGGCTGCTCGGTGAGCGTGTTGCATCGCCTGCATTGTCCGACCGTCCGCGCTGCAACCAGTAGCGATTCGCCGAGTCGCACTGCCGCGTCGCGATCGTGCTGCAATAAGTGAAAAGCGATGCGCTGTGCCGAACGCGGACCAACGCCCGGCAAGCGCTTTAGCGCATCCACAAGATTGTCAATCGTATGACCAAGCTTCATGGTTGGGTTGCGATGCCCGCGCTAAACGGCGCGAGCATCGCGTCAGCGAAGCTAGAACGGCAGCTTGAATCCAGGCGGCAGCGGCATGCCCGCGGTGACCGACGCCATTTTTTGCTGCGATACGTCTTCGGCGCGCCGAACTGCATCATTGAAGGCGGCGGCGACCAGATCTTCCAACATGTCTTTGTCGTCCCCGACGAGGCTCGGGTCGATCGCAACACGCCGCACATCATGCTTGCAGGTCATTGTCACCTTGACCATTCCTGCGCCTGACTGGCCTTCGACTTCGGTGGCGGCTAGCTCGTCCTGCATGCGCTTCATGTTCTCTTGCATCTTCTGCGCCTGCTGCATCAAGCCTGCCATCTGGCCTTTCATCATCGTGTCTTTTCCGTATCGGTGTCGTTGCGCTCGCTACCGTTGCGCTCGGCGACGTTACTCTCTCTGACGTTGCTCTCGTTGTCGGTGCGCGGACGAATCGACGCGGGATCTACCTGGGCGCCGAAGTTCTCGATCAATTCTCGCACGAAGGGGTCTGCGTAGATGGATTCCTCTGCTTGGCGCTGACGCTCGGCGCGCGCCTGGTCCGCAATTCCCGCGGAGGTCGGTCCAACCGTATTGCCGACCTCCGCAGAGAGGCGAATCGGACGATCGAGCGCTTCGCCAACAGCCGCCTGCAATTTTTGCAGCGCGCCGGCGTCGAGCAACGTCTTCAGCGGAACTCGCAGTTTGAAGCGGTCCGCTTCATACGAAACGAGCTCGCTGCGCTGGGCGAGTTCGCGAACTAGGCCCGAAACCTTGAGCTGTGCGACCAGAGCCGGCCAGTCACCGCTGAACACGGGCACATCGTCGCGCTTCGGCGTCGTGGGAACCTGTGCAGTTGCCTTCGGAAGCGATCGCACCTGCGGCGTCTCCTTGTTTGCAATCGCGGCGGACGTTGACGAGCCGGCACGCGATGCAGGCACTTGCGGCGGCGAGGTTTCAGAGGGCGCAAAAGCCAGCATGCGGATCAGCGCCATTGTGAAGCCGGCATATTCATCTGGCGCTAATTGCAGCTCGTTGCGACCGTGCAAGGCAATTTGGTAGAAGAGTTGAACTTCATCAGGGGCCAAGGCGGACGCCAGTCGCCGCAGTTCTTCGACATCGACCTCGTCGTCGGCTGCACTCGGCACTTGCTGAATCAAGGCAAGCCGATGCAACAAGCTTGCCAAATCCCGCATCGCCTGCGCAAACGAAATACTGCGCGCATTCATTTCATCGGCGAGGGCCAGCACCCCTGCCGCGTCGCGTGCCACGATTGCATCCAGAACCTTGATCAACGCGCCTTGATCGATCGCACCCAACATAGCGCGCACCGCGTCGAGCGTTACCTTGCCTCCGGCATACGCAATCGCCTGGTCGAGTAACGACAATCCATCCCGCATGCTGCCGCGTGCCGCATGCGCTAATGCGCGAAGTGCTGGCAACTCCGCTTCAACCTTCTCAGCCGACAGTATTACGGCCATATGCTCCGCGATCGCCGAGGGCGTCATCTGCTTCAGATTGAACTGCAGACAGCGCGACAGCACAGTCACCGGCACTTTTTGCGGATCGGTCGTTGCAAGGATGAACTTGACGTATTCGGGAGGCTCCTCAAGGGTCTTTAACATCGCATTGAAGGCGTGCGAGGACAGTTGATGGACCTCGTCGATCATGTACACCTTGAAGCGCGCCTGGCTTGGTGCATACATTGCGCGCTCCAAGAGCTGCACCATTTCATCCACGCCGCGATTGCTTGCAGCGTCCATCTCGATGTAGTCGACGAAACGTCCGGCGTCGATCGCGATGCACGGCTCGCACACATTGCATGGGGTCGCGGTAATGCCACCCTTGCCGTCCGGGCCAACGCAATTAAGTGCCTTCGCAAGAATCCGCGCCAAGGTGGTCTTGCCGACACCGCGCGTGCCCGTGAACAGATACGCGTGATGCAGTCGGTTCTCGGTCAGTGCATGTCTGAGTGCCCGTACTACGTGCTCCTGGCCGACAAGCGTTGAGAAATCGCGCGGGCGATATTTTCGGGCGAGCACCTGATATGACATTGTGTGATTTTACGACTGCATATCGGGCGCAGACAGCGCCGCGAATCTTTGCAGCTGTTCGCCGGTTAGTCGGCATAGCTGCCACTCCGGCAGAATCGTCGCACCGATTGACTGATAAAAATCGATCGCGGGTTTGTTCCAGTCAAGCACTGCCCACTCGAATCTTCCGCACTGACGTTCGACTGCAATACGCGCGCAGTGCCGAATCAGCGCCTTCCCAATGCCTCGCCCCCGGGCTTCCGGAACGACGAACAGATCCTCTAGATACAAGCCGCGGCGGGCCAGGAATGTCGAGTAATTGTGAAAGTACAGCGCAAAGCCGAGCGCATCGTCGCGATCCCATGCGATGACCGCTTCGATCACCGGATGTTCGCTGAACAGCTCGCGATGCAGGTCCTGCGCTGTGCCAACGACTTGTGCAGCGAGCTTCTCGTATTCTGCTAGCGCGCGGATCAGCGAGTGCAAGATGTCGACGTCGCTGTTGCGCACACTCCGTACTGAGATAGTCATTGCGCGACATTACA
>DATEOP010000069.1:0-7157 GCA_035274065.1 Burkholderiaceae bacterium | reverse complement strand
AGCATCCATTGGCGCATGCAATCGTCGCCGCGGCCCGGTCGCGCCAATTAACCTTGCAGAAAGCCGAAACATTCGAGTCATCAAGCGGTATCGGCGTGCGTGGCACAGTCGCAGGCAAACGGCTGGCGTTGGGCAACACCGTGCTGATGGAGCAGGAAAATATACGTTCGCAACTGCTTAGCGACGCGGCCGAACCGCTTAGGTCGCAAGGTGCCAGTGTGATGTTCCTCGCGGTTGATGGTGAGATTGCAGGGTTGCTTTCGGTATCGGATCCGATCAAGGCGACGACGCTCGAGGCACTGCAGAAACTGCAAGCTGAGGGAATGCGTGTCGTGATGGCAACCGGCGACGGCTGGACGACGGCACGCGCGGTCGCACAGAAGCTTGGTATTGATGAAGTCGTCGGCGAGGTGAAGCCGGCCGAGAAAGTGCAACTCGTTACGCGATTTCAAAACGAAGGGCGCAAAGTGGCGATGGCGGGCGACGGCATCAACGATGCTCCCGCTCTGGCGAAAGCTGATGTCGGTATTGCCATGGGGACGGGGACCGATGTCGCGATGCATTCAGCGCACGTGACGCTCGTCAAAGGTGACTTGCGCGGAATCGCGCGTGCTCGATCGATTTCACAAGAGACCGTGCGCAATATGCGCCAGAACCTGGGTTTCGCGTTCATCTATAACGCGCTGGGTGTTCCGATCGCTGCCGGGTTGTTGTATCCGGTTTTCGGCTTGCTGCTGTCGCCGCTGGTCGCTGCGCTAGCGATGAGCTTCAGCTCGGTCTCGGTGGTTGGCAACGCATTGCGGCTGCGTGCGAGCAGTTAGTACGCATCGACTCGCAGAAATCACCCGATAAGTTTTTAGCAGCTAGCCTAATAACTACTGTGGGGTTTGTTTGGCCACCCGTCGTGCGCTTCGACGAAACGGTCGGCGTCGGATACGACGTGTAGCGCGGCCCCGACGTCAAAACGGCGCAGTTGCGCCGGTGACGGCGACGCCACTGGGCTCTGTATCGTCATAGTTGAATCGCGGGCGTTCATTTTGGTCCACCAGCCGCCTGTAGTATTGGGTTTTCGACGCGCCGCCATTTGATCAAGATCAAGCAATGGCGCTACGGTGGCAATCAATGGATGCGACGACGTTTTCTGCTTCCAACCTCAAAGTTGCCTGCGCTAGCTGCAACCTGCGCGAGCTATGCCTTCCGGTAGGGTTGTCGCTCGACGACCTAGAGAAGGTCGAGGAATTGGTTGCCGTGCGCCGCAAGGTCAAACGCGGCGAGAGCCTTTTCCGCACGGGTGATCCCTTCGAGTCACTTTACGCGATCCGCTCCGGCTCGTTGAAGAGTGCGCTGGTGAACAAGGCTGGCCGGGAACAGGTGACTGGGTTCCATATGGCCGGAGAAATCGTCGGGCTCGATGGCATCAGCGCCACCAAGCATGCGTGCGACGCCACCGCGCTCGAAGATTCTGAAGTCTGTGTCATCCCTTATTCGCGAGTCGAGCAGATCGCATCGCATGTACCCGCACTTCGCACTAATTTCCATCGTGTGATGAGTCGCGAGATCGTGCGTGATCATGGAGTGATGCTGCTACTCGGCACGATGCTGGCCGAGGAGCGGATGGCAACGTTTCTACTCAATCTATCGCATCGGTTTGCAGCGCGCGGCTACTCGACCACCGAGTTCCTGCTGCGCATGACCCGCGCCGAGATTGGCAGCTTTCTTGGACTGAAGCTCGAAACGGTGAGTCGCGTGCTATCGCGGTTTGCGAAGGAAGGGCTAATCGACGTTGACCAGAAGCGCGTGCGCATCATCGATGCGGAAGGACTGCGCGCAATTCTCAGCGGCCGGTCGCACGCGCATCGCACCCCGTTCGTTGAGACGCCCGCTAAAAATTTAGGTTAGTCATCGAGTGGCGCGCCGAGACCCGGCGGGGCCGGGCACAAGCGTCACGATGGGCTAAACATCTGGTCGTGGCCTAGCTGCGGACGTACGCCTGCAAGAGGGTCGCGGTGCGACGCGAACGCGACTTCGATGTCGGCCCAACCTGCCTGCTCAGCATGCCTGCCCGAGCGGCATCATTTCGCGTTCTTCCTTTCGCATGTGCTCGCGATAACGTGCGACACAACGGTCCACTGCAGCGGCGAATGGCGCGAGGTCGGCTGGGCCATGCTCCTCGTTTCGCACGGGAGTCCGTAAAGATCGTGGATCGCTTCCTTGCCTGCCGCGTGTTCGCAGCTTAATCCGTGTCAGCATCTGCTCCTTCGGTTCGACGAACCGGCCCCGCAAGTCAATGCAACCCTGACGGCAGAGGACTGCGCGTGACCGCAACGGCAACTATGTAGACGAATACCATTTGGGCGGCGATCCAGGCCGCGATACGCACACTTTTTGTTTTTCCACGCTTCAACGCAATCATGCCGAGCGCGATATAGAGCAGCAGCGCGATCACTTTGGCAGTCAGCCAGGGAGCCACCAGCGGGTATTGCTGGCTCATGACCGCGAGTCCGATCGCGCTGGCCAGTAGTGCTGTATCGACCACGTGTGGCACTGTTTTCACCCAGCGTCGCTGCAGCGGCGAGAAATTGCGCAACATCCAGATCCCGCGCGTGGCGAAGAGCGCGTAACTGACGGCGGCGCAACTCACATGCGTGAGTTTCATCGCGGCGTAATCCATGGCTTGCGTGCCGCTAACCGGGTTTGCCGTCTAACCGCGGCTGCGTGAGCACCGGCCAGTACCGAACGGCGTACAGCCCGAACGCTGTGGCCCACAGCACAGCAGATAGTTGGACGCTCGCAAGATAAAGCCCGGGCAATAGCAGGCCACCCAGCACGCGCACGACAGCCGCGGCTTGCACAAGCAGATAGGACGCCGTCTCGTACCCGTCGGCGCGCAACGCACGTGCCGTGTGACCGCGAGCAGTACGGCTCATCATGCCTATTGTCAGCCCGCCAATCGCGCCTATCGTTAGCGCATGGGCAGCGAGAGATGCCTGTATCAGCCCGAGTTCGGACAGGCCGCGCAGCGCCAGGTAGACGACTATCCACGCGTACCCGGCGTGCAGTATCCACACCAACGGAGTATCGAGCGTCCGCCAAGGCTGCCACAGGTAAAGGCGACACGCATGCACGATTGCCCCTAGCAGTGCAATGGCGGCAAGAACAACCGTATCGAGCTGTATCAGATCGGCCAACATCAACAGCAACACGCTACCGAGCGCGAATTTCTCCAGCCACGGCTGACGCGTTGCGCGTGTGCCCTGTATCGCGTTGTTGGTGAACATCGGTATCACGCGGCCGCCCATCACCACCATAATGAACAACATGACGTCGAGTGCGAGCCGCAACGTCGCTTGCGGCGGCAGCACGAGGTGTCGCTGCAACGTCAGATGCACCGACACCGCGAGCAATCCCAACAGCAGAAGCAATACAACAAAAAAATAGTTGCGAACATTGCGAGCTTTCCACAATGGAATGCCGATGGCGGTTGCGATTGCGACTGGAAACGCGGCGTTGACTACGGCAGCTGCGGTATCGAAGGGTGTCAGGATGAGCACTCTGCCGCCGATCCACAATGCGGCAAGAGCCATCAACGGTGCACCGCTGGGCGTTGGCTGGTTTGTCCAATTGCGTACAGCTGTCAACAGAAACCCTGCAATGACGGCGGTCGTATAGCCGAACAGCATTTCATAGGCGTGCCACACGAACCCTTGGCGATAAATGGCGGGCAGAAAGCCGGAGTACTGCCCCACCCATAGGAGCACGCTGAACGCCGTGAAGAAACTGGCGAGCAGATAAAACGGGCGAAAGCCAAGGTCCCAGAGCGCGGAACGCGCATGCTGGGGCTGATCCGAAGGTGTTGCGCGCGACAAGGGCGAGGAATCCGAAGAACTCAGCGCGGATTAGCGATAGGTCGAGACCGCAATCTCAGCGTGTTTGAACATTGCGATCAATCGATATGGGTTGCGGCGCTGATTAGTCGACGCAGCTCGGCATAGCGCGGATTAAGGTCCGCGCCAAACAGCGGATCAGGTTCGCTCGGAATGGCCGCAATTGCGAGCCAGTCTGCCAGTGTCAGTAGCTCTATCGCGCGCGGGATCACGTGCCGCTCCTCTGCGGCCAGGTGGTGTCGGTAATAAACCACATAGGTCGCGGCCAACTTCTCCAGTGTCGTGCGCTCAACCACTGCGCCCGCGATGATCTCGTCCAAACAGCTAAGAAGCTCCTCGCCGGCAGCCGCAATCACCGTGTGCTCCTGCATGCGCCGGGCGATCTCCAACTGCAAACGCGGATCGCGCTGGACGAGACGCGTAAACGCAACGTCTTCCCTCGGGTGATGAAAGCAGTCCGGATGGTGGCGCAGGTAGTAGACGACCAATCGCAGCAGCTCCAAATCCAGCCGCCGGCCCGAACGAAAGGCGTCGACTTGTTGTTCGATCAGGCCAAGCAGACGCGAAAAGTTGTGGTGGTCGACATGCCACCGATCGAGCGCTTCTCGCGGTGCCTGGTGCTCGGTTATCGCATTCATCCGATTTTCATACGCTACTGGGCCGGGCTGTTGGACGATATGACGCGGAGCGGGCCGAAGTGTTGATCTAGATCACGCGCTACGCAAAACGCGCTTGGTGATGCCGTTGACAGCCAGTTGATCTCGATCAACGTGCCAACTTTCAGTTTGCCTAAAGTGACAAGTGCCGTGTGCTGTATTCGTTGCAGGCGTGGAGATGCTGGCAGTGAGCGGAATCATCGACTTTCGAACGCCGGCCGCTGGATTCGACCAACCGATCCAAATGTGGCTTGCTTGTCACGAACGCATATTGCGAATGCTGGCGTTGTTGCTGCAGTTGCGCGACCATCTGGCGAACGATGGAGCAATCGAATCAGCTCAAGTCACTGCAGCTTCGATTCTGCGCTACTTTGCAGAAGCGGCGCCGCGCCATCACGAGGATGAGGAACTCGACCTGTTTCCCCCGTTGCTGCGGCTTGTTGCGGCGGAGGAGCGCAACGAGGTTGCGAAGATAGTCAACGCACTAACCGCCGAACATGTGCAACTGGATCGCGCATGGATGGAGTTGCGTCCGCTGTTGGTTGCCATTGACGCGGGTGCGCGAGCGCAGCTGGACGAGCGCGTTGTCGCCCATTTCGTGGATCGGTATCAACAGCATATTCAACGAGAAAATGACAAGTTGACCCCGGCTTTCCAGTGCGCCTTTGATGCCTCGACGATGGAAGCTATTGGCGGAGCCATGGCCGCGCGACGGGGCGTGGACTGGAAGCAACTGCGCTCCGCTAGTTAGTCCCATCGGCGCGATGCGTCGCATTCATTTGATCTAAATCAAGCCGCCATTGCCAAGAGAGCGTGTAATTCCCCGCATGCCACCACAGTCGTTCTGAGATTTGGAGCTAATGATGTTGCGTGTTGCAAATTCAACTGTCTTTGCCGTGATGTTGTCGTTAGTCATCGTGCTAATGACCGGTTGCGACCGGTTTCCTGCATCGCCAAGCGCATCACCGGGGATCCCGAAGGCAGCTGTCAGTGATCCGTATGACGTTTCGAAGATGGAATTGAAGACACCAGCTGCGACGATCAGCGCGGATCGGCATACCGGTACTTTCGCTGCCGGTAGTGCTCTATCGATGGATGCAATGCTGAAGCCGCTCGACCCAACTCCAGTTAAGGAGGTCCGCCTTGACACCACGCACAAGATCATCGAGATCGCACCGGGTGTGAAATTCTCTGCTTGGACATTCGGCGATCAAGTGCCCGGGCCCGTCGTTCGCGCGCGCGTGGGTGATCGCATCAAGTTCACGATGACGAATCGCAGCGATGAACCGATGCCTGCCGGACAGTTTGTCGCGGCGCCGATGATGCACTCGATGGATTTCCACTCGGCGATGGTGTCTCCGCAGGACAAGTACCGGTCGATTGCACCGGGGCAGACGATCAGCTTCGAGTTCACGCCTAATTACCCCGGCGTTTTTATGTACCACTGCGGCACTCCGATGGTGCTCGAGCACATCGCCTCCGGGATGTATGGAATGATGATCGTTGAGCCGCGCGGCGGTTATCCGACCAAGGCAGATCGCGAGTATGCGATCGTGCAAAGCGAGTTCTATACGAAGCCTGACCCGCAGCGGCGTAAGGTCGACGGCGTTCCGTTATACGTATTGGACGGTGAGCGCGTGCGCAGCAAGGCGCCCACCTATACTGTCTTCAACGGGCGCCACAATGGATTTGTGGATAAGCCGCTGCCGGCTAAGCCCGGCGAGCGAGTGCGGCTATTCGTGATGAACGTTGGCCCTTCGAACACGTCCAGCTTTCACGTCGTCGGAGCGATCTTCGATCGAGCCTGGGTCGAAGGAAATCCTGATAACCAGTACCGCGGTATGCAGACCATGCTGCTCGGCTCATCCAGCGGCGCAGTCGTCGAATTCATCGTGCCCGAGGAGGGCAGTTATGTGATGGTCGATCATCACTTCGCCAACGCGTCACAAGGCGCCATCGGCCTGATCTCCGCCGGCGGCAAGCCGGATGAGCACGCATCCGGGGCTGCCGATAGCGAGCATCACAACATCGCGGCCACTGGAGCACCGACCGATCCCCTGGCCGTTCGCGGCAAACTAGCCTTCGAATCCAAGTGTCTTGCGTGCCATACGATCGCCGGCGGCGACAAACTCGGTCCGGATCTGTTCGGTGTTACGAAGCATCGCGACGAGGCCTGGCTTTCCCGCTGGATGAAGAATCCCGAGCAAATGCTGCAAACCGATCCGCATGCGAAAGAGATGCTCGCGAAATACAAGGTCCCGATGCCCAATCAGAACTTGAGCGACGAGGAGGTGCGCGAGTACATCGCTTACTTCAAGTGGGCAGATGTCAACTTGCGACTGCAGGGCAAGACGCAGCCGCAACCTGCTGCGCCGGGTACTGCGAAGAATCCATCCGAAACATATTCCGCGACACCCATGAGCGGGCCGCGGCAGTCTGAACCGAAAACGAAAGAGCCGGCATCGATGACGGATGTTAAGCGCGCAGGAACATCGACCGACAAGTCGGGAGCAGGCAAATGAGTCGCCTGGTCGCAATCCTTGTTTGCATATGGCCACTTTCCGCGTGGAGTTGCGGCGTCTGCGATGAAGACAAAGTGGCGACGACGTATGACCAT
>DATEOP010000068.1:0-2316 GCA_035274065.1 Burkholderiaceae bacterium | reverse complement strand
CGAGCTCGAATGGGTCTTCGAGCGCTCGCGCATTATCAAAGACCGCTTCAAGCGCTATCAGTTCTACCAGCCGCTGTCCGACCGAACGTTGGCGATGGTGTTTGAAAAGGCATCGACGCGAACGCGCGTGTCGTTCGAAGCCGGCATGTATCAAATGGGCGGATCGGTCATCCACATCACCACTGGGGATTCGCAATTGGGACGCGCCGAACCGATCGAAGACACTGCGCGCGTGATTTCGCGGATGGTCGACATCGTGATGATCCGAACGTTCGAGCAGGCAAAGCTCGAGCGTTTTGCAGCGCATTCTCGTGTCCCGGTGATCAATGGGCTGACCAACGAGTTTCACCCGTGCCAGATTTTGGCCGACATCTTCACGTTTATCGAGCACCGCGGCCCGATCACCGGCCGCACTGTCGCTTGGATCGGCGACGCGAACAACATGGCTTATACCTGGCTGCAGGCGGCGCAGAGTCTGGGATTTCAGCTCAACGTCTCGACACCGCCGGGCTATACGCTCGACACTTCGCGCACCACTGTAGGCGAACATCTGCAGACATTCGCTGATCCGATGGAAGCCGCGCGCGGCGCTGATCTGGTCACCACGGACGTTTGGACCAGCATGGGCTACGAAGCCGAGAACGACGCTCGCAGTCAGGCGTTCGCAAACTGGAAAGTCGACGCGAAGATGATGCGGGCGGCCGGCCGGGAGTCCCTATTTATGCATTGCTTGCCAGCCCATCGCGGCGAGGAAGTCGACGCCGACGTGATCGATGGTGAGCAATCAGTGGTATGGGACGAAGCGGAGAATCGCCTGCACGTGCAGAAGGCGCTGATGGAATTTCTGCTGCTTGGCCGGAATGTCGCGTAGGCAAAGGCAGACGACATCGTCATTATGGCCACGATCCTGAAACATCTCCCAGTCGGCGACAAAGTGGGCATCGCGTTTTCCGGCGGGCTCGATACCAGCGCTGCGTTACTGTGGATGCGCGACAAGGGAGCCGTTCCCTATGCGTACACCGCCAATCTCGGTCAGCCGGACGAAACCGACTATCAAAGTATCTGCGCGCGGGCGCTCGACTACGGGGCGGAAAAAGCCCGCCTGATCGACTGCCGCTCACAACTTGTCGCCGAAGGCATCGCAGCATTGCAATGCGGCGCGTTTCATATTTCTACCGCAGGAGCGACTTATTTCAACACGACGCCGCTCGGCCGTGCAGTCACCGGCACGTTGCTGGTGGCTGCGATGAAGGAAGATGACGTCAATATCTGGGGCGACGGCAGCACTTATAAAGGCAACGACATCGAGCGGTTTTATCGTTATGGCTTGCTTGCGAACCCCGAACTGAGGATCTACAAGCCCTGGCTCGATCAGAGCTTTATTGACGAACTTGGTGGACGTGCCGAACTTTCCGAGTTCATGCGCGCTCGCGGACATACGTACAAGATGTCGGCGGACAAGGCGTACTCGACCGATTCCAACATGCTTGGCGCGACGCACGAGGCAAAAGAGCTGGAGCAGCTGTCGAGCAACGTGCACATCGTCGATCCGATCATGGGCGTTGCGTTCTGGCGCGAGTCGGTTCCAGTCGCCCACGAGGAAGTCAGCGTCCGATTCGACCAGGGCCAACCGGTTGCTCTGAACGGAAATGAATCAACAGATTTGGTGCAGCTGCTGCTGGAAGCGAACCGTATAGGCGGACGGCACGGATTGGGAATGAGCGATCAGATCGAGAATCGCATCATTGAGGCTAAAAGCCGAGGCATTTATGAAGCACCGGGCATTGCGTTGCTACATATCGCCTACGAACGTCTGCTCACTGGCATTCACAACGAAGACACTATCGAGCAGTATCGTGATGGAGGACGGCGGCTAGGGCGATTGCTTTATCAGGGCCGTTGGTTCGATCCCCAGGCAATCATGCTTCGCGAAAGCGCGCAGCGTTGGGTAGCACGCGCGATTACCGGCGAGGTCACCGTTGAACTGCGCCGCGGCAACGACTATTCCATCCTCGATACAACGTCGCCGAACCTGACCTACCAGCCGGAGCGGCTGACGATGGAAAAAGGCACTTCAAGCTTTACGCCCGGGGACCGCATCGGTCAGCTGCAAATGCGCAATCTTGACATCCTCGATACGCGGCAGAAGCTCATTCACTACGCTCGAGCGGGCCTGTTGACAGCGGGTACCGGCTCAGCGTTGTCGCGATTGACGGACGGCAGCGACAAAGAGTAGGAAGTCGAACAGACGAAGCGCAGTACTCGATGGTAACGGTGCTACGTTTAAGCACCTAGCTGCGCGTGGGCTTACCGACC
>DATEOP010000067.1:0-3866 GCA_035274065.1 Burkholderiaceae bacterium | reverse complement strand
GCGATGAACGCATCGAAGCGCTCGTCACTGTACGGGGGCAGGTGCGTGGCGCGTCCGCGCGCGAGGAAGTCGTCCGAGAGAGGTAAGACTGGAGTCAGCCGCGACTTAGGTCACTTAAGCCGTTTCCGCCGATATTTCATTCATACCAGTGTTACCTCGAGCGACCGCGCAGGCGCCTTCTTTCGTCCACCACTTACACTCTCCGCCGCGTCTTCAACTGGCAGTGTTAAGAGTTTCGGCGCGAGGTCATGCGGCTTAAGGTGATGCACGTGATGACTTGCGGCGTATCAAGTGAATGGACGAGTTGGCCCCCGCTATGTTGCTGATGATCGATAACTACGACAGCTTCACCTACAACCTGGTGCAGTACTTCGGTGAGCTCGGCGAAGACGTGCGGGTGGCTCGCAACGACGAGATCACGCTTGACCAGATCGAAGAGCTCTTACCCCAACGGATTTGCATTTCTCCAGGCCCTTGTTCGCCGAATCAAGCAGGTATTTCCCTTGCGTTGTTGCAGCGATTTGCGCAACAGATTCCGATACTTGGCGTGTGCCTCGGTCATCAGGCGATAGGGCAAGTCTTCGGAGGCAAGGTGGTTCGTGCCAAAACCCTGATGCACGGAAAGATCTCGACGGTGGAACACACCTCCTCCGGTGTATTTGAAAATGTGCCGAACCGCTTTAACGCTGCGCGCTATCACTCGCTGGCTGTAGAACGTGCCTCGCTGCCAGAATGTCTTGAAGTCACCGCGTGGACGGGTGACGGTGAAATTATGGGGCTGCGTCATCGCACGTTGCCGGTCGAAGGCGTGCAGTTTCATCCGGAGTCGATTGCGACCGAGCACGGGCATGCAATGCTAAGAAACTTTCTGCAAATGTCGGAGACGCGTGTATGTCGATAGCGCCTACCGAGGCACTGGTTCGATGCATCGAGCACCGGGAGATTTTTCCGGACGAGATGCTTTCGCTATGGCGACGGTTGATGAGCGGGGAGCTGACGCCGGTACAGATCGCGGCATTAACGATGGGTCTCCGGGTCAAGAAAGAGACTATCGGAGAAATTGCAGCCGCGGCGCAGATCATGCGCGAGTTCGCAACCAAGGTTGAACTGACCGACCGCACACATCTGGTCGATCTCTGCGGAACCGGCGGTGACTCGGCTGGAACCTTCAACATTTCGACCGCGTCGATGTTTGTTGCCG
This sequence comes from Burkholderiaceae bacterium, assembly GCA_035274065.1. GTDB lineage: Bacteria > Pseudomonadota > Gammaproteobacteria > Burkholderiales > Burkholderiaceae_F > JACCZX01. The sequence goes on along the minus strand of DATEOP010000067.1, from coordinate 2,665 downwards.
CGGCCGCTGGCGCTCGGGTTGCCAAGCACGGTGGCCGCAGCGTGTCGTCGGGATCCGGCAGTGCCGACGTGCTCGAGGCTCTCGGCGCGAACATTACGTTGACACCGGAGCAAGTGGCGAAGTGCATCGACGAGACGGGCATCGGCTTCATGTTCGCGCCCAATCACCACGCGGCGATGAAGCACGCTGCGCCAGTCCGCAAGGAACTTGGCGTGCGCACGATCTTTAATTTGCTCGGTCCGTTGACGAATCCTGCCGGTGCGCCGAATCAGATGATGGGTGTATTTCATCCTGATCTGGTGGGTATTCAAGTGCGTGTGTTGCAGCAACTCGGGTCGCATCACGTGCTGACTGTCTATGGCAAGGACGGGATGGACGAAGTGTCACTTGGCGCAGCAACGATGGTGGGCGAGCTGAAAGACGGCGTGGTCAACGAATACGAGATTCATCCCGAAGACTTCGGGCTCGACATGATCTCGAACCGTGGCCTGAAAGTTGGCAACGCAGCCGAGTCGAAGGCGATGGTGCTTGCCGCGCTCGATAACGTCGAGGGCACGCCGCGCGAAATTGTTATCTTGAACGCCGGCGTCGCTCTCTACGCAGCGAACGTCGCCGACTCTATCCGCGATGGCATCTCGCGTGCACGCTCCGCGATTGCAAGTGGATCCGCAAAGAAAGTGCTTGGCCACTTTGTGGCGACGACGCGAAAACTGGCCTCGTGAGCTCGTGAGATTGGGTGTTGGAAAACATTCTTGACCGCATCCTGGCGACGAAGCGGGATGAGGTCGCGCAAGCCCAGAAGCCGTACCCACTGGCCGAAATGCGGCATAACGCCGAGAAGCGCCTCGATGTACGCGATTTTGTGGCCGCGATTCGCAGCAAGCTCGACCAAGATCGTCCCGCGGTGATTGCCGAGATTAAGAAGGCGAGCCCTTCGAAAGGGGTGTTGCGCAATGACTTCGACCCCGCAACGATTGCCACCAATTACGCGAAAAATGGCGCCGCCTGCCTTTCGGTGCTGACCGATGAGCACTACTTTCAAGGTTCTTTGCATGACCTGATCGCAGCACGCTCATCAAGCGGGTTGCCGGCGCTGCGCAAAGACTTCGTTGTCGATCAATATCAGATCTTTCAATCGCGGGAGTCCGGCGCTGATGCGATCCTGCTGATAGTCGCGGCACTGTCGGATGCTGAATTGATCGATTACGAGGCGATCGCAAGAGCGCTCAGAATGGCCGTATTGGTTGAGGTTCACAACGCGGCCGAATTGACGAGAGCGCTCAGCCTTAAGACGCCGTTGATTGGCATTAATAACCGCGACTTGCGGTCTTTCGAGACGTCTCTGCAGACAACGCTCGATTTGTTACCGCAGATGCCGTCCGATCGAATCGTTGTTACGGAAAGCGGTATCTTGACTGCGTCCGACGTCGCACGCATGCGAGCAGAAGGCGTGCACGCGTTCCTCGTCGGCGAGGCGTTCATGCGATCTGAAGATCCCGGCGGCGAACTCGCGCGGCTTTTCGGGTGATCGACCATGTACAGCTCGCGCCGGGCTGGCCGGCGTTGGTCGAAGCATTCTTCCTTACGTGCGAAGGTAAACAACTGCGCGCGTTCGTTGAAGCGCGTCGCTCGGCGGGCGTAGCAATTTTTCCGCCGCAGCCACTACGCGCGCTGACGCTGACACCGTTCGATCAGGTGCGGGTCGTGATCCTTGGACAGGATCCGTATCACGGCGAGGGACAGGCGCATGGGCTGGCATTCTCGGTACCGGAAGGAATAAAACTGCCGCCAAGTCTGCGCAATATCTTTGCCGAACTAAAGCGCGACCTCGGCTGCACGCCGCCGATCGCCGGCACTCTCGAGCGATGGGCGCAACAAGGTGTGCTGCTACTCAATGCTGTTTTTACCGTTGAACGTGGCGCACCGGGGTCACACGCGCGCAAAGGCTGGGAAAAGTTGACTTCGATGCTGCTCACTGCGTTGGTCGCGGATCAACGCCCGAAAGTTTTTATGCTCTGGGGAGCGCTGGCACAGGCGTGGCGCGCAAGCATTACCGAGCCGCACCTGATATTGCAGGCAAATCATCCGTCGCCGCTATCTGCGCGACGCCCCCCGATTCCATTCTTCGGATGTGGGCATTTCTCGCAAGCGAACACTTTTCTGCAGCGGAATGGCCGTGGACTGATCGATTGGTGCTAATCGCGTCGAGTTGCCGAGTGCCGTTTTCCTAGCCAGCCACGGCGTAGTTGCTGCGCAGCTTTCGCGCTTTTGGGATCGACCTCAAGCGAGAATTTGAGCGGAGGCTGGTTTGCCAGCTTGACGTCGAAACGCATCAGCTCGTCGCCTCGAAACGCGATAATCTCCAGCGAATCGCCGGCGGCATAACGCAACAACAACGTGTCCAGATTGCCCTGCGTTGCGCGCAAGTTGTCGAGAGCAATCAGCACATCGTTAGCTGACAAGCCCGCAGCTTGCGCAGGCGAACCGTCGAACACATGCGCTACTTTGCATTCCAGCGCGGTGGTCGCAGTTCGTATGCCGAGTAACGCAAAATGCGCAGCGTCGACATCGGGCCGGCGGTTACAGTTCACGCCAAATGGAGCAAGCAACGCTTCGAAGTCCGGGTCGCCGGTTCCCTCCGTCCACTCGTCTATCTCACTCGCTA
>DATEOP010000066.1:0-12088 GCA_035274065.1 Burkholderiaceae bacterium | reverse complement strand
CCGTCGTGCGTGACGTTGACGATCGGAATTTCCGCCGGGGCGATATCCACACCCGGCACGTCAAGCCCGAACGCGGGGATTGCATCAGCGGCATCGCCGCCAACCTTCAGCATCCAGACCTTGCTTCTCTGGTACTTCTCGGTTTCCGCCATGCCAGGTTTCAGTGGCTGCAGGCGATTGAAGAACACCGTGCGGCCATCCGGTGAGAAGCTGACACCTCCGAAATCGGCGCGATCGATCGGCTTTCCGACAGCCTTGCCGGTACGCGTGTTCAGCAGGTGCAATACGGCGGCTTCCGACCCCTGAGCTGAAAGACCGTAGGCCACCACCGAACCGCCGGGGGCAGCGCTGTAGTAGTTAATCGCGTGCGGTTTGCCGGTCGCCTTTTCAACCTGCTCGGGATCGACGAGCACCCGATCCTGGCCACGCAGCCCATCACGCATTAGCAGCTTGAACTGATTCTCATTGGACCCCCTCCGCTCTAAGAACCATCGGCCACCGGTTTCGCGCGACACCTGGACGACCCGAGACGGTACCGCCTCCTCATACTTGACGATGCGCTCGTACATTGCCTGCCGGCCCGGAATTCGCGCCAGCAGTGCGGACGTGTAATCGCTCTGGGACTTCATCCATGCGATCACCTCCGGAGATTTGGTGTCCTCGAGCCATCGGTACGGGTCGCGCACTTCGGTGCCAAAGAAGGTTTCATTTGCGTCGCGCGCCGGCGGCGCTCCCGGTGCTTGCGCGAACGCGGCCGTCGCCACCGCCAGCGTCGCGCTGAAAAACAAAGCTCGAATCACGATGTCTCCAGTTCAGTCGACTGAGAATGAGGCGCAGGTTAGCGCACAGCCCCGAACTTCAAGTCGCGGCATCTAAACTCGCATCGATGAAAGATCTTGTATTACAGGGCCCTGGCTTGTCGTCAGAGGCGCTCGACACTTTCAAGGTGATCTGCATGCCAGAGCGGATCACGTTGTACCAGCGTGCGGCGCGCTGTTTTGCAGTCCTCGAAGACGCCGAAACACGTAAAGCGGTGCGAGGCCTGTCGGATTTCTGGAAGCTCGATCACGCCTTTGTTGACCCGAAGCTGCGACTGGCGGACTTTCTTCTGCTGGTGCTCGACATGGACTCGACGTTGGTCAACATCGAAACGCTCGACGAAACGGCGGCGTATGCCGGCAAGGGCGCCGAGGTCGCCGCCATCACGGAAGCGGCGATGCGGGGTGAGATCGACTACAAGGAAAGCCTTCGACGCCGCGTAGCGATGCTCGCGGGCGCCGATGCCGCGTTGCTCGGTCGGGTCTACGACGAAAAACTGGCCTTTAACGACGGTGCGCAGCAGCTCGTTTCAGCCTGCCGCCGTCATGGCCTGAAAATTTTGCTCGCGACTGGCGGTTTCACGTTTTTTACCGAAAGGATCAAGGCAAGTTTGAATATCGACTACACGCGATCGAACCAGCTGGAGATCATTGACGGTCGATTGACAGGTCAGGTGACCGGCCCAGACGGCGCCGAAATCGTCGACGCCGAGGGCAAAGCACAAGCACTTCGCGAAGCATGCGCTGAAATTGGTTGTCCGACCGCCCAATCGATTGCTATAGGCGACGGTGCGAACGACGTGAGAATGATGCAGCTGGCGGGTCTGTCGGTGGCTTATCGCGCAAAGCCGGTGGTGCGCGAGCAGGCAACGTATGCACTGAACTACAGCGGGCTCGACGGAGTCTTAAACTGGTTTGTGAACGGCGACTGATGTAACCACTGATGCGGCGGATCGGACCTCGGCACGATATGCTAACGGAGTCCCGCGGCTGCGGGTTGTCAGCCTCGGAAGGAGAATTCAAATGCGTAACTGGGCATCTCTAGTCTGCATCCTTCTGGCCGCGTGTGCGACTCCGCAGCAGCGCATCCCGCCTCCCGAGTTTCTATTTAACGACGCGGCCTTTTCCGCACCATCGCAGCGCATCAGCGCCGACGACGTGTTTGTTCTGAGCGATGAGATGAAGCTTTATTTGAGGACGTCAATTGCGAGCCAGTTGCAATTGCTGGGACCGCAGCAGGGCCTGATCAGCGCGTTGTATCAGAAAGACCAACTGAAGCTGCAATACGATGTCAGCATGACTCGCAATGCTTCGCAGGCATTCGAGGCCCGTGCAGGAAATTGCCTTTCGCTTGTCATCATGACAGCGGCCTTTGCGAAAGAGCTCGGATTGCCGGTGAGATATCAAAGTGCCTATCTGGAGGAGACGTGGGGCCGCAGCGGAGATTTTCTGGTGCGCAGTGGGCATGTCAACGTAACACTCGACAGGAGAATGGGTGACAGAACTTCGATCGGAAGTGGCAACTCGCTGACGATCGATTTTTTGCCCTCCGAGAACTTGCGAGGATTGCGCTCCCGCGATATTTCGGAACGAACGGTCGTCGCGATGTACATGAATAACAAGGCAGTCGAAGCGCTCGTCGACGGGCGCATAGACGATGCCTATGCATGGGCGCGCGAGGCAATCTTCCAAGACCCCGAGTATTTAGGCTCGCACAACACGCTAGGCGTCATTTATATCCGTCGCGGTGATCTGGCGCGGTCAGCAACGATTTTTGAATATCTTCTCGAGCGCGACTCACTGAATGCGCGCGCGATGTCGAACCTGGCGCAGGTCATGGCCCGGCAGGGGCGGGATATCGAATCGGAAGCGCTGCTGCGCAGGCTTGCTCAGATCGAGCCTGTAGGCCCGTTTCACTACTTTTACCTTGGCCGTGCCGCGATGGATCAGGAAAACTTCAGGCTAGCGCGCGAGATGTTCGAAAGGGAAATCGCTCGCGCTGATTATCAGGCGGAGACTCACTATTGGCTCGCGCTGGCGAATTTCAAACTTGGCGATATCGAGCCGGCAAAAAAGCACCTGACGCTTGCGATTGAAAACGGGATCACTCGGAAGGATCGCGAACTTTACGCGGCAAAGCTCGCCTGGTTACAGAAGTCCGGAGTTCACTAGAAGGTTACTCACGCGGGCTTCTGGCGCGGCCGATCGATCCAGATACGCTCGTCGCCGGTGTCAACGTGAACAAAATTGCGCCCCGGATACAGTCCGGTGCCACCTCGCCCAAGCAAGCTGGCCATTCCTGCTAGCTTCAGATTCGATACGCCGACCACGCTGATATCCGCGGCACGTCCTACGATATGTCGCGAATCGAGTGCAGCGCCTTCAGTGCGCTTGTTCGTCTTCGGTGTTCGGTAACCCGAATGAATTCGCAAGGGTGCATCGACTCCGGTGCGCGCGAGCCAGGCTTGCAAGCCGCATAAGACGTCCAGCAATGCGTGATTCATTGGAAAGACGCGATTGGCCTGCTGATCGCGCAGCACCCAGCAGAGGTTTAGATACTCATCACGGTTGTAACCAGCGTCAGCCGACCAGTAGGTAGCTTCGACTTTTTCATCGCCCCGAATCAGCCGCAGCGTACGCCGGTCGCTGAGCAATGCGCGCAGGCGATCCTCTGGAGTCGCTTCCGGCGCCGCTCGCGCGTCGGCTGCCGCCAGGCAGAAGCCGCCTGCGGCGGTGAAAAGCAACTGCCTGCGGATTTTTGAAAATTCGCCAGGTGACATATCTGACTCAACGTCCTGCACGAACAGACGTCTACACGCTGGTGCGCGATGCCCTTATATCCGCTCGAACACCGCAGCGATGCCCTGGCCGCCACCAATGCACATCGTCGCAAGCGCGTAGCGTCCGCCGGTGCGCTCGAGCTCGTACAGCGCCTTGACGGTGATCATGGCGCCGGTCGCACCGATCGGATGGCCGAGCGAAATGCCACTACCGTTCGGATTGAGCTTTTCGGATGTAAAGCCGAGATCCTTCGCGACCGCGCACGCCTGCGCCGCGAAGGCCTCGTTGGCTTCGATCACGTCGAGGTCGGAGACCTTCAGCTTCGCTCGTTCGAGTGCCTTCTTCGTTGAAGGCACCGGCCCGATTCCCATGTACTTCGGATCGACGCCGGCATGACCGTAGCTAACGAGCCGTGCCATCGGTTTCAATCCACGCTTGTCTGCCAGCGCGCGCTCCATCAGCACGACCGCCGCCGCGCCGTCGTTGATTCCCGATGCATTGCCGGCGGTAACGGTACCGTTTTCTTTGGCGAACACCGGTTTTAGTTTCGCCATGTCTTCGAGCGTTGCGCCGTCGCGAAAGTGCTCATCGGTCTCGAACATCGTCATGCCCTTCTTGCCTTTGATTTCGACGGGAACGATCTGGCTCTTGAATCGTCCTTCCTTCGTTGCAGCGGCAGCGCGGCGATGGCTTTCAACCGCTAGCTTGTCCTGCTCCTCGCGCGTAATGCCCCATTTCGTCGCGACATTCTCCGCGGTCACACCCATGTGAATAACGTCGAACGGATCATGGAGCGCACCGACCATCATGTCGATCGTCTTGAAGTCACCCATACGCTGGCCCCATCTGCCTGTTGGAAGAATGAATGGACCGCGCGACATGTTCTCGGCTCCGCCGCCGATTGCGATATCCGCATCACCGAGCATGATCGACTGCGCGGCCGAGATAATTGCCTGCAACCCGCTTCCACACAGCCGATTCAAAGTCAGACACGGAGCACTCTGCGCAACCCCGCCATTGAGCGCGGCGACGCGCGCCAGATACATATCCTTCGGCTCGGTGTTGACAACGTGCCCGAAGACGACGTGGCCGACTTCTTCACCTTTCACTTGCGCTCGTTTCAACACCTCAGCAACAACGATCGCACCGAGCTGAGTTGGCGGTACATCTTTCAGACTTCCACCAAATGTCCCGATCGCGGTGCGAGCGCCGCTGACGATGACCACTTCTCTCATTTCAATCTCCCTAAAACCGCGCGGTCAGACCGAGCATCGCCTGGCCTTGCACGAATGAATCGCCGCTCAAGACAACCGTACAACCGCCCGAGCAGAACAGCCCGCCGGAGCTATTCAGCAAAGTGAAAAAGCCGCGCGCCTCGATCCGCATGGCAATTGCACGGCCAATCGGCCAAAGATAACCAAACCCGACGTTCAGTGACGCCCTTGTTTCGCTGCTCAGTCCGTTCATACTCGGAGAGAAATGCGTAACGCCAAGTCCACCGACCGCATACGGCCCGCTACCAATGGGACCATCAAAGAAATAGGTTCCGCCAACATGCAGATAGCGCACGTCGATGTCGAAACGAGGCACTCCCCCGCCCGGGTTCAGTGACGTGGCCTGCTGCCCATAGAAAAGTTGCAGCTGCCGCGCGGAATCAAGATCATAGTCAGCAGCGGCGCCGAAAGCCGCGGCCGATTTGACGCTCGCGCGTTCACCGGTGGTGTCGTTTTCAATGCCTTCGCTGACCGCGTAGCCCCCGAATGCAGTGACACTGACCTGCGACAGCGCCGGCGACGAGAGCAGCATCAGCATCGCCGCGATCGTTGCAAATCGCAAGGCGCGGAGCGCGATCATGACCAGTGTCGGTGCCAGACGGGCGCCACCTCGGGCAACGCGTCAATTTTTTCCATCAGATCACAGAACGCGGGATGATTCGAACGCAGGTGCTCCCGCATCTTCCACCACTTCGACAGATTAGCGAGGTAGAGGTCGCACACGTACCGGCGTTGGCCGAGAAAATAGTCAGTGCCGTTGTAGTGAGCCGCGATGACGTCCCAACCTAATTTCATTCGTGTCACGGCTGCTTCCTCTACCGCCTTGCGGGCTGCATCGTCGCTGGCGGTCGTCCATCGAAACGGATAGTCCGCGACGCCCACCGCCGTGTAAACCGTTGCGGCCGCAAATTGCATCCAACGCAGACACTGCGCACGATCACGTGTCGACAGTGCGGGTACCCATTCGCTTGGATGCCGTTCGAGCAGCGTCCACAAGATCGCAACGCTTTCACTCAAAACTTCACCGCCTGGCGTGATCAACGTGGGCAACTGCCCCAGCGGATTGACTCGTTTCAGCTCTTCGAAAAACGGCCCGGGCGGCTGAGTCCAAGGTGCGGCGTCCTTTATTTGGGCTTCCAGAGCGAGCGCACCTAGCAGCACCTCAACGCTCGCCGAACCCGAGCGCTTCGCGGTGTAAAGCGTGTAAGGAGTCATGCCAGCGTGCCACGCAGATCGTGTTCGGTGGCCGACACGATCCGGACCTTTACGAAGTCGCCTGCATTGAGCTCGCGTCGGCCCAGCTCGATTTCGACAATCCCATCAATCTCCGGCGCATCGGCGGCCGTCCGTCCGGTTGCAATGCTTGGCCCGACTTCGTCTATCAACACGCGCTGCACAGTGCCGACTTTGCGCTGCATTCGCTGCGCAGAGATCTGCTGCTGTAGCTGCATCAGTCGCGCCCGACGCTGCTCGCGAACTTCGTGGGGCAATTGATCCGGCAATGCGTTCGCCGCTGCGCCGTCAACCGGCGAATAAGCAAAGCACCCCACACGGTCCAGCTGCGACTCTTCGAGAAAATCCAGCAGATATTCAAACTCTAGTTCGGTCTCGCCGGGAAAACCTGCAATGAACGTCGATCGGATCGTGATGTCAGGGCAAACCTCACGCCAGGCGCGTATTCGTTCGATGTTCTTTTCGCCAGACGCGGGCCGCTTCATCGCTTTCAGCACTCGTGGATGTGCATGTTGAAACGGCACATCGAGATAAGGCAGCACCTTGCCTTCAGCCATCAGGAGGATCACGTCATCTACGTGCGGATACGGATACACGTAATGCAGCCGCACCCATGCATCGTTGTCCTGCGCAAGCTGGCCGAGCTCTTTGACGAGGTCCGTCATGCGAGTTCGCACGGTACGGCCGCCGACAAATCCGATCTGATACTTGACGTCGACACCATAGGCGCTGGTGTCCTGCGAGATCACCAGCAGCTCGCGCACGCCCTGCTTCAACAGGTTCTCAGCCTCGCGCATCACGTCACCGATGGGTCGGGACACGAGATCACCGCGCATCGAAGGAATAATGCAGAAGCTGCAGCGATGATTGCAACCTTCTGAGATCTTCAGATACGCATAGTGGCGCGGTGTCAGCTTGATGCCGGCAGGCGGCACGAGATCCGTGTACGGATCGTGCGGCCTCGGCAGATGACGGTGAACGTGATCCAGCACTTCGCCGGCAGCGTGCGGTCCGGTTACCGCGAGCACCTTGGGGTGAACCTTGGCAATCAGACTCTGATCGCCGTGCTTCTTCGCGCCCAGGCAGCCCGTCACGATCACCTTGCCGTTTTCGGCGATCGCCTCGCCGATCGCGTCGAGCGACTCCTGGACGGCAGCGTCAATAAACCCGCAGGTATTGACGATCACAAGATCGGCATCGCCGTAGCTCGAGCTCGTTGCGTAGCCCTCGGCGCGAAGCTGCGTGATGATCAGCTCGGAGTCGACCAGCGCCTTGGGACAACCCAGTGATACGAAGCCCACCGACGGCGGTTTTGAAACGGGACGCGAACGACTTGAAGCAGGACGCGAACGGCGGGCCGCGGCCGTGACGGTCATCGCAATCTGCTCACTTACTTGCTCACTTACTTCTTATCGCCCGGAAACCCCGGAAACCCGGTGAACATCGAGCGCGCCTGCTTCTGCATGTTTTCCTGCATCTGCACAAACAGATCTTTCGACTGCTCGATATAGCTCGACATCATCGACTGAATCATCGGTGCCTGCATGTTGACGAACTGAGTCCACATCTCGGGACCGATCTTGTTCGTCTCGTAAAACGCCTTGCTTTGCTCCTGCAGCTTGCCCTGAATGTCGATGAACGCCTGGATATTCTTTTCCAGGTACGAACCCATCATTCCCTGCATCGCGTTGCCGTACAGCCGGATGATGTGCGACAGCATCGGTGCCGTGAACATCGGCAGCCCGCCGGCCTCTTCCTCAAGAATGATCTGCAGCAATATCTGCCGGGTCAGGTCGTCGCTCGACTTGGCATCGATCACCTGAAAGTCTTCGCGCTCGAGCACCAGTTGCTTCACGTCGGCCAGCGTGATGTAGGTGCTGGTCTGCGTGTCGTACAGGCGGCGATTTGGATATTTTTTGATCAGGCGAACGGACGTTGCCATGTTTGCCCTCTCCTTCGGCGAAGCTGTGGATTCTATCCACTTTGTCGCACCGCAGCGTCGACTGCCGGTCGGGCCACGGTTCTGCGAGAATCGGCGCAACTACAGGAGATAACCATGATTCGATTCGTATTGCGCGCACTCGGGGCCGCCGTGCTCACCGCCGTGATGTCCCCAAGCCACGCAGGAACAGTCACCGTCATCACTTCATTTCCGAAGGAACTGACGTCGGCGTACAAAGCCGCGTTTGAAAAGGCAAACCCTGACGTGAAGCTGGAAATCCTGAACAAGGGCACTGTTTCAGCGATCGCATTCGTTCGTGAAACCGCTGCCGGACAGCGACCCGACGTGTTCTGGGCCTCAGCGCCAGATGCATTCGAAGTGTTGAAGCGTGACAACCTGCTCGTCGCCGCGCCTGACGTCGGCAACAAGGCGATTCCGGCAAAGATCGGCAACTATCCGATCAACGATCCGCAAGGCTTCTATAAAGGCCAGGCGCTAGCGGGCTACGGGATCATGTACAACACACGCTACCTGAAGGCGAACAAGCTCGCGGCGCCGAAGGAGTGGGACGATCTGCTGAAGCGTGAATGGTTCGGCCACGTCGCGATGACAGCGCCCTCGCGCTCCGGCACGATGCACTTGACGGTCGAGACGATCCTGCAGGGCGAAGGCTGGGACAACGGTTGGGCCAAGGTGCTCGAGATGGGGGGTAACAGCGCGCAGATCACCGAGCGCAGCTTCGGTGTTCCTGATGGCATCAACAACGGTCAGTTCGGCGCCGGACCGGTAGTCGATTTCTTTGGGCTCGCAGGCAAGTATTCCGGCTTTCCGGTGGACCTCGTCTATCCGGCGATGACGTCAATCGTGCCGGCCAACATTGCGCTTGTCGCCGGCGGCAAGAACACCGCCGAAGCCAAGAAGTTCGTGCAGTTCACGTTGAGTCAGCCGGGACAGGAGCTGCTGCTCGACCCGAAGATCTCGCGCCTTCCTGTGCTCGCGTATTCATCGTTCGGGACGAAGATTCCGGCCGGTTATCCTGATCCGCAAGCGATCGTCAAGCGCGCGAAGGTCAACTTCAACGCCGATCTGTCCGAAGATCGCTATTCAGTCGTGCAGTCGCTGTTCGATCAGACAATCACGTTCCGCTTGAAGGAGCTGCAGGCGGCCACGAAGGCGATTCATGATGCCGAGGCGAAGCTCGCGGGCAAGCCCAACCCGCAGGCGGCGGAGCTGATCAAGCAGGCGCGTGAGCAGGCGTTCAGCCCGATCGTTTCGTCACAACTGGCCGGGCAGAAAGACTTTCTGAAGCTGTTTGCTTCGAACAAGAAGGAAGTCGCGGTCTCCAAACAGATTACCGGCCTCGAAGAAAGCTGGAACCGCAAGGCGCGCGAGAACTACGCAAAAGCGACCGAACTGGCGCAACAAGCGTCTGCGTTGATCAAATAGCGTTGCCTCAATGGCAGTGACGCCGGTCGACGTGCTGCCTGTTGAGCCACTGCGCAGCCCCATCGGCGTGCGCCACCGGTTAGGCGCGTCGTGGCGCTCGTACGCGGTCCTTGGCGCGATCAGCGCATTTCTACTGGCGCTGCTGCTAATTCCGGTAGGTACGGTGTTCATCACCGCGTTTCGCGACGGTGACGGCAGCCTCACGCTTGGCCACTTCGGTACTTTTTTTTCGACCGGTCTGATGCGCGAGTCGTTTGGCAATTCGCTGTACGTCGCCGTCACGAGCGTGATCGTCGCTTCGCTGATCGCAGTGCCGCTCGCCTATATCACCGTGCGCTTCCAGTTTCGGGGTGCGACGTTGATCCAAACGCTCGGCGTACTGCCGCTGATCATGCCGCCGTTCGTGGGCGCTGTTGCAATGCAGTTGATCTTCGGCCGCTCTGGCTCGGTCAACCTGCTGCTTGATGAAAGCTTCGGCTTCTCGATTCCGATCATGCAGGGCCTGACGGGTGTGATCTTTGTCGAAAGCCTGCATTACTTTCCATTCATCCTGATGAATCTGATCGTTGCGTTGCGCGCGATCGACGGAGCAATGGAAGAAGCGGCGCTAAATCTTGGCGCCAGAGGATGGCGGCTTTTTTCGCGCGTGGTGTTTCCACTTGCGCTGCCGGGCTACCTTGCCGGCGCAGCGTTGGTGTTCGTCAAGGTCTTCGATGATTTGGGGACCCCGCTTGTGCTCGGGCAGACAAATATGCTTGCGCCACAGGCGTACTTGCGCATCACGCAGGTTGGCCTCGAGGATCCGCTCGGATATGTCATCAGCGTCATCATGATTGCGTTTTCGATCCTGGCGCTGTGGCTGTCCATACGCGTGATGAAGGGCAAGGACTATTCGACCCTGCAAAAGGGCGGGGCCGGTATCGCGCGGCGCCGCCTGTCCACCGGCGAAACGTGGTTCGCCTATTGCGCTATCGCCTTGGTGCTGCTGGTTGTGCTGAGCCCGCATCTTGGATTGTTACTGCTGTCCTTGGCCCGTGTGTGGAGCTTCTCGGTATTGCCCGATGACTACACGCTTTCGAATTACGCGACGGTCTTCACGGACAGCACGGGCATGATTACAAACACGCTGCTCTACTGCGGGCTCGCAGCAACCATTGACGTCGTCATCGGGGTTGCAATCGCGTATCTGATCCTGCGCACGCGCATTCCCGCGCGACAGTGGTTGGACTTCACCGCCAGCGCCGCCATCGCAGTGCCGGGCATCGTGCTGGCGATTGGTTACTTGCGCACGTTCCAGGGCTTTGAGATCGGGGGCGTGCCGATCACGCAAACCTGGCTGCTGATCATGCTCGCGTATTCGGTGCGCCGGCTGCCGTATGCCCTGCGCTCGTGTATGGCGGCTCTGCAGCAGATCAACATTAGCCTCGAAGAGGCCGCCGAAATGCTGGGTGCGAGCAAATGGCGTTCGGTGCGGCGCGTGTTGATTCCATTGATGGCCGGAGGAATTCTTGCCGGTTTCGTCTCGAGCTTCATCACGGCAGCGGTAGAGCTTTCAGCGACGATTCTGCTGGTCGTCAAAGAATCGCAGGCACCGATGAGTTATGGCATTTATTTGCACATGCAATCGATCTCGGGCCGAGGATCGGGAGCAGCGCTTGGTGTGTTATTGGTGCTAACGGTGGCCGTGGGCACGTATCTTTCGCACATGCTGGCCGATCGCGCAAATCGCAATTTGGAGCATGCACGATGAAGGCGGTGCCTGTCGAATGCATCGGCGTCGGCGTCGCCTATGGCTCCAACCAGGTGCTGCAGGACATCACGCTTGCAATCGAGCCCGGCGAATTTTTTGCGCTGCTTGGGCCGTCGGGCTCGGGTAAATCCACGCTGCTTCGCTTGATCGCAGGCTTTAGTCATGCGAACCGCGGTCGTGTATTGGTGGATGGCCGCGATATCGGCAATGTGCCGCCGCATGCACGCAACATCGGCATGGTTTTTCAAAGTTACGCACTGTGGCCTCACATGAGCGTGTATGACAACGTCGCGTTTGGGCTTGTTGAGCGCCACGTCCCGCGCAGCGAAATCAAACGGCGGGTCGGTGAGGTGCTGTCTCTGGTGGGGCTTGCCGACTATGCACGACGACGGCCGAACCAATTGTCGGGCGGGCAACAGCAGCGGGTCGCCCTCGCCCGAACGATTGTCATCGAGCCGCAAGTCCTGCTGCTTGATGAGCCGCTTTCAAACCTCGACAAGAAACTGCGCGAGCAGATGCGGCTCGAGCTCAAGCGACTGCAGCGCTCACTTGGGATCACGACAATCTTCGTTACTCACGACCAGGAAGAGGCAATGACAACCGCCGACCGCATGGCGGTACTCGATGCTGGCGTCCTGCAGCAGGTGGGCCGTCCGCGTGAGCTGTTCGATTGTCCTTCGAACCGATTTGTAGCGGAATTTGTCGGACGAACGAATCTGCTCGCAGGTCACTACGATAAGAGTCGTGGCGTCTTTGTGACACGTAGTCTCGGAGATATTCCATTGCCGACGGGCGTCGATGGCACTGCGCTATCGATTCGCCCGCACGCACTGACGATCGCCGC
>DATEOP010000065.1:0-3010 GCA_035274065.1 Burkholderiaceae bacterium | reverse complement strand
GCCCGGTCTTGATCACCGGTGACGCCTGCGCCTATCACGCGCAGTTCGAGCACCGCATACGGCCCAGCCCCGGCGTCGAAGATCAGGGGGCGGCGATTCGCTCGCTGGCCGGTCTTCACGAGCTCTACGATCGGTTTCCACAGCTGCAGGTCATGGTCGGGCACGAGCCGCCCCGACGCCCCTGAGTGATCGAGGCCGACAAATGCATCCTGCCGTCGTCGAGGAACTCGACCTTGCACTCCGCAGAGTCGAGCGGCTTCATCGTCCACGGGATCGGAATCAGCTCGCAGGCCTCGATCAGCTTCGGCTCGACATGCTCTCTGCGGCTCAAGTACTCAGCCCCCACCGCGTGTCCGACGCGCTCGATGCTGCTGCGCGAGTACGGCAGTCGCATCAGCTCGCGACCTGTGGCTTCGGCTTCCCGCAACGTCACTTGCGACATGAGATGTGCAACAGCACGTGCGGTGCGGGGCAGCCAGCTGCCGTCTACGATGCCGGCGCGCATCGCGATGGATCAAGCGCCGGGCCCTGACGCTGACCGAGCTCACGGTACAGCGTCCGCTCGACGGCGACAGGGCCGCTGAGAGATGCGTACGTGCGCTCGATACGGTGGACGCGCCGATAGCACCTGCCCCACACACGAATGAACGGAGCATCCACGTCGAGCCCGCTCAGCGCGATCTGATGCACTGCCTGATCGACCTCCGCGGTCGCACGAGCCACGCGCTCTTCAAACTCGCCGTAGGCCACGGAGTCGCCGCTGGCGCGCCCGCGCTCGTAGAGCTTGTCGGCGAGCTGCAGCCGATCGGCCAGAACTCTTCCTCGCCGCCCACGGCAGCATTCCGTGGGTTAGCGAATCGTGTGCAGAGCCGTCTCAAGGTTGCGCCGCGATCGGTCGCAGAACGCTTACGGTATGCTGATCGCGC
The DNA here is from genome assembly GCA_035274065.1 of Burkholderiaceae bacterium. Classification (GTDB taxonomy): domain Bacteria; phylum Pseudomonadota; class Gammaproteobacteria; order Burkholderiales; family Burkholderiaceae_F; genus JACCZX01. The sequence goes on along the minus strand of DATEOP010000065.1, from coordinate 2,084 downwards.
CGCGCTCTGCGTGGCTGCGATCGCGAATCAAGTGTTCGAATGACAGGAGCGCATGCACGCGCTGTACCGACGATTGCAGGCGGCCTTGCAGCCGGGTGAACCGCAGTTGGCAATGCAGTCTGCAGCTGCCTCCGAGCACGCGAACTCGCAATCCGGATCGGGCGTCGCCGTCGCCGCTCTGGTGTGCGAAGCACGTCCGGCGAGTTGCTGGAACGCGCTATAGAGAGCGTTCCCTTGCTCAGCAAACTCAACGTCGACAACACGCAACTGCTGACCACAACAGAAATGCATCTCTCCGGTGGCGGTAACGCCTGCTGTCTCTGCGGCTCGAGTACTCGGCCCCCCAATGAAACGAGCAATCCAGCTTGCGGTCCGCGGGATAATGTGTCGCAGGAAGTCGCATGATACTCGCGCGCTTCAGACCCGGGATGATGCAATTCAATTGCTTCCTGCCGCGTGTTCGTTAGCAACTTCATCGCTGTTGATCCCAATCAAAGGTGGACAGATGCCAAACGAACAGGATAGCGAACTCGTAGTGTTAGACGAAACGACTAGCGGTGAAGAGCAGTTAGGAACATTGTCCCGGAGGCAAGTCGCACTGTCCTTGCTTGGGCTTGCCGGGCTTGCTGGGTGTGCGAGCGAGGCTCTTCCTGAAGATGCGATCGACCTGGGACTCACAGCCGAGGCGCTTACGGGGACGGGGACAAACTACTTCTGGGTCACGGCCATTGGGACTTCGGCCGCACCACTGGATCTGCGCAATCTATCAGGCATGCCGGCCGATCAGGTGGTGATCGCGACTGGATTTCTAACGCATGGTGACGGAGGCGGAGGTGCATTCTTGTGGGACGCAGCTTCGACGGCAGCCGACGACGGTGGCGCAGTTATTCAACCTGCCAGCCTGCCCGCGACGGGCCGCTGGCGGCGGATCGACTCGGGCTCTGTCAACGTGAGGTGGTTTGGTGCTCGCGGCAATGGAACGACCGACGACACGATAGCCATCCAGGCCGCGATAAACTGTGCCGGGCGTCAGGGGAACGACGGAAACGGTGGCGGGACCGTCTACTTTCCTCCAGGAGACTACATCCTGGGCGATACCCTGAAGATTTCTCAAGCTCTTGGCCACAGAGCCGTCTGCCTACGCGGAGCAACCAGCGGACCTCAGCACGGCGGGTACACCGGGACCCGTTTACGCTGGACCGCCAACGCCCCCACAAAAGCGATCATCCAGCTATGGGGCAGCGAATCTTCGATCAGCGACATGTCGATTGTCTGCGACGCCGCCTCAACGGCCAAGGTGGATCGTGCAATCGACTGCACGAAAGCTCCGGGGAACTATGCCTATGGCGCAAATAGGTTTGCGAACCTGTACATCGCCAGTTTGAACCATGCCAATCCTGGCATGAAGTACGGGATCGTCATTGGCGACATGACGCAGGGCGACGCGACGTGGCCGCAGAACGGTGAGAACCTGATGTTCTCGGACGTGTTCTTCCAGGACCTATCGGGTGCCGGCGTGTTTGTCGTGAATGAGAGCGGTCAAGCAAAAAACCATGTCTATCTGCAATGCCATTTCAACGGAACGGTCTATGGGATTCATACCCGATCGAGCTCGTTCAAATGTTATTCGTGCAGCTTCAACACCTTGACCGCTGCAATTTTCGAAAAAACCCCCTGTGACGTCATCGGCGTCTACGATACCGACTCGGAATGGTGTCAGCGCTTCTATGCTCACGAAGGCGGCGGGAGTTCGGCGCAACGCCCGATGTATTTCGTTGGGGGTCGCTACGCTTTGAATGCCCTCGCTGCGGATGGGGTTTACTTCGACTTCTATCAGCCAGGCCCAGTGACGATGGTCGGTGTTCTCTTTAAGAATGCGTCGTCAACGAACTTCACGATTCGCAATATCCAGGCCCCAACCAATCACTGGCAAATTGCGACGATGGAATTGGCCCGATTTCGTGGACAAAGGACTCTGTTACGCAGCGTGAGTGTTTGACAGCTCGCGCTCAAAATCGTTCGGCGAATGGTAGTTGATCGTCGAGTGACGCCGTACGCGGTTGTAGAAGGCCTCGATGTACTCG
>DATEOP010000064.1:0-4917 GCA_035274065.1 Burkholderiaceae bacterium | reverse complement strand
CGATCATTACCTGGGCAAGGAGGCCGTTCAGAACCTGTTGTACTTCCGTTTCGCCAACGCTTTTTTGGAGCCGATCTGGAATCGCAACTATATTGATAACGTTCAGATCACGATGGCCGAGAGCTTCGGCGTGCAGGGGCGTGGAAGCTTCTATGAGGAAGTGGGAGCGATTCGCGACGTCGTCCAGAACCACTTGCTGCAGGTGATCGCCTTGCTGGCGATGGATGCCCCGGTCGGTAGCGATCCCGAATCGACGCGCGCAGAAAAGCTGCGCCTGTTCCGAGCCATGTGTCCGCTGCGGCCTGCGGAGGTGGTGCGCGGGCAGTTTCGCGGCTACCGCGATGAGGTGGGCGTGGCGGTCGACTCACAGGTCGAAACGTTCGTCGCGCTTAAGCTGCGGATCGACACCTGGCGGTGGGCCGGTGTACCGTTTTACATCCGAGCCGGCAAGCGCATGCCGATCACCGCTACGGAAGTTAAGGTCGATCTGAAAACTCCGCCGTTACCCATCTTCGACCGGATCGATGCTGCGCAGTCCAATTACTTCCGCTTTCGTCTTAGCCCGGAAGTCGTGATTTCGATCGGCGCCCGCGTTAAGCGTCCCGGTGACGAGATGCGGGGCGAGCCGGTAGAACTGGTCGCGCGCCGTTCGCCCGCGAGCAACGATCTGCCGTACGAGCGCCTGTTGGGAGACGCAATTCAAGGCGATGCTTCGCTGTTCACGCGCGACGACAGCGTTGAGGCGGCGTGGCGCGTTATCGAACCGATCCTTCACAATCCGCCGGCGGTCGCTGGGTACGAGCCGGGCACATGGGGGCCGCCGACAGCTGCGAAAATTGTTGCTGGCCAGGAGGGCTGGCACGATCCGCAGCCGGAAGACACTGCATTGGAAATGGGGTACGCATGAACAACACACAACGCCTGCACAACCTGGGCCAGAGCATCTGGCTCGACAACATTTCGCGCCGAATACTCGACGATGGCACGTTAAGGCGCTATATCGATGAGTTCTCAGTCACCGGCCTCACGTCGAATCCGACGATCTTCGATGAAGCGATCGGTACGGGCGACACTTACAACGAAGGCATCCGCACGAAGGCAGCGGCCGGCAAATCCGGCGAAGCGCTGTTCATCGAGCTCGCGCTCGAAGACTTACGTCGGGCCGCCGACTTGTTCAAGCCGATCTTCGAGGCCACCGATCGTGTCGATGGATGGGTATCGATGGAACTGTCGCCGCTGATCGCTGACGACACGGCGCGCAGTGTTGAAGCGGCAGAGCAGATTTATCGGCAGGCGAGCCGCGACAATTTGTTCGTCAAGATTCCTGGCACTCCGGCGGGCGTCCCGGCGATCGAGGAATCGATCTTTGCCGGCGTGCCGATCAACGTAACGCTGCTGTTTTCACGCGAGCAGTATCTGGCCTCGGCCGAAGCGTACCTGCGCGGCATCGAGCGGCGCATCGCTGCGGGGCGCGATCCGAATGTTGCCTCGGTGGCGTCGGTGTTCGTCAGCCGCTGGGATCGTGCCGTCGCTGACAAGGTGCCGCCGTCGCTGCGCAACCGGCTTGGCGTGGCAATTGCGGCTCGCGCCTATCGTGCGTACCGCCAATTGTTGCGATCGCCGCGTTGGCGCAAGCTCGCCGACAGCGGCGCGAAGCCGCAGCGTCTGCTGTGGGGCAGCACAGGCACCAAGGATGCGCAGGCATCACCGACGATGTACGTCGAAGCGCTCGCAGCTCCGGACACGATCAACACGATTCCCGAAAAGACCTTGCTTGCACTTGCCGACCACGGCCAGATTACAGGCGTGATGCCCGAGGATGGTGGCGATGCAGACGACGTGATTGCACGCTTTACAGAAGCCGGGATTGACATCGATGCGCTCGCCAAGCAGCTGCAGGAAGAGGGCGCGCAGGCGTTCGTCAAGTCGTGGCACGCGCTATTGCGACGCATCGCCGAGAAAAGCGAAGCACTCGCCGAGGCCGGCGTCAAGTCTTGACGTGTCGATCGCCGCGCGCGCCAGGCCGGCGCCTACAGTAACCGAGCGCCCGCAGTGGCGCGCGTTGCAACGGCATTACCGGGACATCGAAGCGCAACAGCTGCGCGAAATGTTCGCAAACGATACCGAACGCGGCGAGCGCTTTACGGCAGAAGCGGCGGGTCTATATCTCGACTACTCGAAGAACCGCATCACGGATGAAACACTGCGGCTGTTGATCGAGCTCGCCGAGGCATGCGGCGTACGCCCGCGTACCGAAGCAATGTTCACCGGCGAGAAAATCAATTTGACCGAGCAGCGTCCAGTGTTGCACGTCGCACTGCGGGCGCCTCGGACCGAGCGCATCCTGGTGGACGGTCGCGACGTCGTGCCTGACGTACATGCAGTCTTGGACCGGATGTCTGCGTTCACCGATCGCGTTCGTAACGGTGACTGGAAGGGCCACAGTGGCAAGCGTATTCGCAACGTGGTGAACATCGGAATCGGCGGTTCCGACCTCGGGCCCGTCATGGCGTATGAAGCGCTGCGGTATTACAGCCAGCGCGACATGGTGTTTCGCTTTGTCTCGAATATTGACGGCACAGACTTCAGCGAGGCAGTACGCGATCTGCAACCCGATGAAACTCTGTTCATCGTTTGCTCCAAGACGTTCACGACGCTCGAAACGTTGGCCAACGCGCGTGCCGCACGTCAGTGGTGTCTCGATGCGCTGGTGGACGAGGCTGCGGTATCGAAGCACTTCGTCGCGGTTTCGACGAACAAGGCAGAGGTCATCAAGTTCGGCATCGATGCCGCCAATATGTTCGAGTTCTGGGATTGGGTTGGCGGACGGTACTCGATGGACTCTGCCGTTGGGCTATCGATCATGCTGTCGATCGGTGCCGTGCAGTTTCGCGCAATGCTCGCGGGGTTTCGCGCGATGGACGAGCATTTTCGCAGCGCACCGCCAGCGCGCAATCTGCCCTGGCTGCATGCGCTTCTAGCGATCTGGAACAACGATTTTCTCGGCGCATCGACAACCGCCGTGCTGCCCTACGAGCAGTACTTGAAGCGCTTTCCGGCGTATCTGCAGCAACTCGTGATGGAGAGCAATGGCAAGCGCGTCACGCTCGATGGCAACGCCGTCGACAGCCAGACGGCTCCTGTTATATGGGGTGAGCCGGGCACCAACGGCCAGCATTCTTTCTATCAGCTGCTGCACCAGGGAACGCGTTTCGTATCGAGCGACTTCATCGGTTTTTGTCGCACCGACAATCCGCTTGGCGAGCAGCACGATCTGCTGATGGCGAACCTGTTTGCGCAAAGCGAGGCACTCGCCTTTGGCAAGACGGCTGATGAAGTCAGGGCGGAAGGCGTTTCGGATGCGCTAGTAGCGCACCGCACCTTCGAGGGCAATCAGCCCAGCAACACCATTCTTGCTGAGCGTCTAACGCCGCAGACGTTGGGTTCGCTGGTTGCGCTGTACGAGCACAGTGTGTTCGTGCAGGGAATCATCTGGAACATCGATTCATTCGACCAATGGGGCGTCGAGCTTGGCAAGGCGCTTGCGACGCGCACAGCAGCCGAACTGCGTAGTAGGCAGGAACCACAGCTCAAACACGACAGCTCGACTAACGCGTTGATCCGCCGGTATCGGGCGCAGCGTTAGCAGTCGATCGTCAGGAGCCGATTGCGTAAGGCTTCGTCAGCACTTCCAGCAGATGGCCATCCGGGCTCTCGAAGTAAAAGCCGCGGCCGCCGTTATGCCGATAGATTTCTGAGGCGCGCTTCTTCCCGGGATCGGCCCAGTACTGCAGTCGGCGCTCGCCGATGCGGGAAAAAATCGCATCGAAGTCGTCTTCGTCGATCAGGAAAGCATAGTGCTGGAAGGCGATGTCTCCTTCGACCTGATCAAAATCGAGCGATGCGCCATCGTCCAGCGTAACGACTAGGAAGGGCCCGAAGCGAATCGGTGCCGCCAGACCGAGAATGTCGGCGAGAAACGTCGCAGAACGCTGCTGGTCGCGGCACCAGACAATCGTGTGGTTGAACCGGACGCTCATGTTGCTATCTACCTTGCTGGAGAACGTTCATCTTGCCAATATATCGCCGGCAATCAAATCCCGGAGGTCATGAATAGACACACTTCGATCGTTGCAGTACTGGTTGCGCTTGCGTTTGCGGCGTTTGGCTGTGCAACCTCATCGAGCGGTACCAAGTGGGTCACGTTGATCGACGGTAATACCGGCCTCGATAACTGGAGCATTTGTCGGTGACGCCGATTGGCGCGCGGTGGACGGTGCCATTCAAGCCGATAAGAAGACGGACAAGGCGAACAGTTTTCTGGTCACGAAAATTCCTATACCGACTTTCGGATCCGCGGCGAGTTCTGGGTCAGCGACGATGCCAATACCGGGATCTACATGCGCTGTGCCGATATCAAGAACCTGACAGACCGCACGTGCTACGAGGCCAACGTCTTTGATCAGCGTCCGGAACCAACATACGGCACCGGAGCCATTGTTCACCTTTCGCCCGTATCGCCGATGCCGAAGGCCGGTGGCAAGTGGAACACCTACGACGTCACGGTAAAAGGAACGCGCCTGGTGGTGACGCTGAATGGCGTTGTCACCGCCGACATTCACGACAGCAAACTGGCGAGCGGGCCGATTGCACTGCAGTACGCGGCGGGCGTGGTCAAGTTTCGGAAGGTGCAGGTAGCGCCCTTGTGATGCCTCGATTGCTTTGTAGATATTATTACTGTACTGTCTCGATCTCTACAAAGCAGTTTTCAAAAGAGGGACGAAGATGCGATACCAGCTGGCGCCTATCTACTGTCGCCCATGGCTCTTGAATGGGTTGTCGAAGCAGCTAATCGAAAGTCACTACGAAAACAACTACGGCGGCGCATTGCGCAAGCTGAACTCAATCACGGAGAAG
>DATEOP010000063.1:0-9604 GCA_035274065.1 Burkholderiaceae bacterium | reverse complement strand
TTGCGTATGCAAGCGACGGCGCCTATGCCGAAAGTAGAGATGTCTTATATCGGCGGCTAGCGGCTCGATGAAAAACGTAACCGGCCTTATTCTTGCCGGTGGACGTGGGCAGCGCATGGGTGGCGCCGACAAAGGATGGGTCGTCTACGAAGGTCGCCCGCTGATCATCGGTGTCGTTGAGCGCCTGGCCCCCCAGGTGACTGCGCTGCTGATCTCCGCCAATCGCAACCTGGAGCGCTACGCAGCGCTCGGCACAGTCGTCGAAGACGACACCTCGGCGATAGACGGCACACCCTTTTCTGGTCCGTTGATCGGAGTACTCAGCGGGTTGCGCCGTTCTCAAACCGAGTGGATGGCGATTGCCCCGTGCGACGCGCCCCATTTGCCGTTGGATTTGGTTGAGCGTCTGACAAGGGCGGCGTCCGGTGCCACGGCATCCGCAGCATGTGCGCGCGTCAACACTCGGCTACAACCGGTGTTCGCCGTGGTAAGGACCGATTTGCTCGACCATCTGACCCGGACCGTCGCAGCCGGTGAGCGGGCAATGCATCGTTGGCTTGAATCAGTGGGTGTCGTGCCGGTGGACTTTGACGAGGCGGAAGCTTTCACCAACATCAATTCACCTGCAACGGCCGGCTGACGCGGTTTCTTGCCTCAGAATCGCTTCATTAACCGTAAAGCCTTCGCGGCATACGGCTTATACGGCGGCAAGAAAAGCTTCATCGCGTTAAATCGCGACTGCCGAAACACCGGCGTGAGCTTGCTGAAGGTATCGAAGCCCCAACGGCCATGGTAGTGGCCCATTCCGGAGAGGCCGACGCCCCCGAACGGCAGATCTTCCTGCGCGCAGTGCAACAGGGTTTCGTTCATGCACACACCCCCGGCGTGTGTGCTCTTAAGCGCCGCCTCGGCGCGCTTGGCGTCACGGTCGAACCAGTACATTGCGAGCGGACGCGGCTGCGCATTGACGAATTTGATCGCATCTTTAACGTCGTCGTAGGGAATCACCGGCAACAACGGACCGAAGATTTCTTCACGCATCAGTTCGAGATCGGCCGCCGCATCGATGACTAGCGCGGGCGCAAGTCGATGCTTACCCGCGTCACGTTGTACGCCGGCGAACATCGACATTACGGTCGCGCCCGAGCCGCCTGCCTGATCAGCATATCCGGTTAGACGCTGGTACTGCCGTTCGTTAACGATGCTGCAGTAGTCCGGATCGTCAAGACCACCCGGATACATTGCTTGCGCCTGCCGCTTGGTAGCTTCTACGAACTTTGACACTTGCGCGCGCGGAACGAGAGCGTAATCAGGCGCAATACATGTCTGCCCCGCATTTAACAACTTGCCAGCGAGTATGCGCTGCACAGCGTGCTCTATCGGGTAGCCAGGGGTGATCACCGCAGGTGACTTACCGCCCAACTCCAGCGTGACTGGCGTCAGATTTTCTGAAGCCGCGCGCATTACCTTGCGGCCAACCGCAGTGGATCCGGTAAATAACAGATGATCGAACGGCAACGCGGAAAACTGCGCCGCTACGTCAGCGCCACCGACGATTATCGCTACCTCATTCGATCGGAATGCGCCCGTGATCAGACGCTGGAACAGCTCGGAAAACGCGGGCGTGAATTCCGACATTTTTACCATCGCCCGATTGCCCGCCGCGAGCGCCGCAACGAGTGGGCTTATCGCGAGGAACAGCGGGTAGTTCCATGGGACGATGATGCCGACCACGCCGAGTGGACGTGGAACTACGTTCGCGCGCGCCGGCAGAAACCATTTCGAGACAGCGGCGCTACGTGGCTTCATCCAGCGCCTGCCGTGCTTGAGCGCACCACGAATCTCGGAAAGACTTGGGAAGATTTCGCCAATCTGCGTCTCGATGCGCGGACGGCCCGCGAAATCCGCGTCTATTGCAGATTCAATCGCAGCTTCGTGATCGCAAATCAAATCACGCAGTCGTTTTAAACGATCACGCCTTTCACCCCACTCGGCAAACGGAGCGGCGTCGTAAGCAGCGCGCTGAATCTGAAAAACAACGTGCAGCTCAGCCGGCGTATCGGAAGCGTTCATGTCGCTAGCTTAGCGTTCTGTGCGACTTACTGCCGGTTCGTTACGTCTACTCAATCTCCTCGTACAGCGGCAGTGTCAGAAACTCGGCGAACTCCTGCTGCGTGGTGAGCTTCTCGAAGATTTGCGCGGCGTAATCGTAAGTCGGCGAATTCGGCCCGACGACGGCTTTGACCTTAGCCAGCTCTTCAGGAATCAGCGCTCGCACCAAAGTCGCGTCCACTTTTCGTCCGTCATCGAGTACACCCTTCGGCGACCGAATCCACTGCCACACCTGCGACCGACTAATCTCGGCCGTCGCTGCATCTTCCATCAAGTTGTGGATCGGAACACAGCCGTTGCCGGCCAGCCACGATCCCACGTAGTGGATGCCGACGTTGATGTTCATCCGCAGTCCCGCTTCTGTGATCGGGGCCTGCGGCTCAAAGTCCAATAGATCCGCGGCGGTAACTTTGACGTCGTCACGCTTCTTGTCGATCTGATTGGGGCGATCACGCAGCACGTCGACGAACTCCTCCATCGCGATAGATACCAGCCCTGGATGCGCGACCCAGCCGCCGTCGTAGCCATCGGTCGCGTCGCGCTGCTTGTCGATACGCACTCCGGCCATCGCTTCTTCGTTCTTGACCGGATCGTTCTTGATTGGAATCAGCGCGCTCATACCTCCGATGGCGGGCGCATTTCTCCGGTGGCACGTCGCCAGCAGCAGAAGTGCGTACGCACGCATGAAGGGTGCCGTCATCGTGACTCGTGCACGATCGGCAAGAACAAAGTTCTTGTCGACCTTGAACTTTTTAATGCACGAGAAGATGTAATCCCAGCGTCCGGCGTTCAAACCCGACGAGTGGTCGCGCAACTCGTACAGAATTTCATCCATCTCGAATGCAGCGAGAATCGTTTCGATCAGAACGGTCGCCTTGATCGTTCGCTGCCCGATGCCGAGGTCGTCCTGAGTGGCGACGAAGATGTCGTTCCACAAGCGAGCCTCGAGGTACGACTCCAGCTTCGGCAAGTAAAAATAAGGTCCGCTGCCGCGCGCCAGCAGCTCCTTAGCGTTATGAAACATGTACAGAGCGAAATCGAAAATGCCACCCGACACACGCTGGCCATCGACCAGCACGTGTTTTTCGTCGAGATGCCAACCGCGCGGCCGCACGATGATGACGGCGACCTTGTCGTTCAGGGAATAGCTCTTTTCACCCTGTTGCAGTGAGATGTTGCGGCGTATCGCTTCGATCAAGTTGATGTGCCCGGTGATCTGGTTGTCCCAGTTCGGCGTGTTGCTGTCCTCGAAGTCGGTCATGTACGCATCGGCGCCCGAGTTCAGCGCGTTGATAACCATCTTGCGCTCCACCGGGCCCGTGATTTCCACGCGTCGACATTCCAAATCCGCCGGCAGCGGTGCAATCGTCCAGCGTCCTTCGCGAATGTGCTTTGTTTCGGCAGGAAAGTCGGGACGCTCGCCTGCATCAAGCCGCTTCGCACGCACAGCGCGCATCGCCAGCAGTTCCTGCCGCCGCGGTTCGAACTGTCGATGCAGTTTTGCGACGAGTGCGAGCGCCGCGGCCGTCAGGATCCGGTCGAAGCCCGGTTGCATTGGAGCGTTAATCGAAACGCCCTCGCCCTTCGTCATATCGACAATTCCTTCCCTTGTTGCATGCCCTGCATTACAAATTCAGCGGCGTCGGTCAGGCTGGTACCGATCCCGCTTAACTTCACATCCAGGTGCTCGAGCACTGCATTGCTTCGATTTACCCAGAAGCTCGTGTAGCCATACCATGCCGCTCCGCATGCATCCCAGCAATTGCTGGAAACAAACGTAATCTGATCCGGTTGCAGCTTCAGCGCCCGCGGCCCGAGCGCGTATACCGACGGCGATGTCTTGAACGCCCGCACCTGATCGGCCGACAGCACAAGATCGATATAACGGTGCAGCCCGGATGTCACGAGCGCGGTTTCAAGCATCTCGGAGTCACCGTTGGAAAGCACCCCCAATCGCACGCCGGCCGCATGCAGCCGCGACAGAGCCGGCGCGACATCGGCAAAAGGCGCAAGGCGTTTGTATTCGTCCGCTAGCTGCATCACTTCTGCAGGCTCCGCTTCAAGCTTCAGTGACTGCAGCGAATACTCGAGCGCATCGCGAGTGATCTTCGAAAAGCTCTCGTAACGCCCCGACATCGTACGCAGACGCGAATACTCGATCTGCTTCTCACGCCACAGCTGCGCCAAGCGCTCGCCATGACCGGTAAACATTTGCTCTGCCCGACGCGTGACCGAATAAACGTCGAGCAGAGTTCCAAAAACGTCGAATAGAGCGGCAGTCATCGCCGCGCAGTTTAATTGCTCGCCCTAGGCAGCCTGCTTGTCGACCTGCGAGGTCACCCTGCGATCGAAGAATTGTTCGTCTTCGGTCGAACCATGGAGTGCCGAAGTCGACGATTCGCGCTCGATCGTTGTCGTCACCGCATCGAAGTACCCGGTGCCCACTTCGCGCTGATGCTTGACCGCGGTGAATCCCTTGTCCGCGGCGGCAAATTCGGCCTGCTGCAACTCGACAAATGCGCTCATCTGGTTGCGCGCATAGCCGTGTGCCAAATGGAACATCGAGTAGTTGAGCGAATGGAAGCCGGCCAACGTGATGAACTGGAACTTGTATCCCATCGCGCCGAGTTCATTCTGGAAGCGCGCAATCGTCGAGTCGTCGAGATTTTTTTTCCAGTTGAACGACGGCGAACAGTTGTAAGCCAGCATCTTCCCGGGAAACTGCTTGTGGATCGCTTCGGCAAATGCTTTCGCAAACGCAAGGTCCGGCTTGCCGGTTTCACACCACAACAGGTCGGCGTACGGCGCGTAGGCAAGCCCGCGCGATACCGCCTGCTGCAAGCCAGGCTTCGATTTGAAGAACCCTTCGACGGTGCGTTCGCCAGTCAGATACGGCGCATCGTTTTCGTCAACGTCAGAGGTCACCAGATCGGCAGCCTCGGCATCCGTTCGCGCTAGAAGTACGGTGGGCACCCCGCATACATCGGCAGCCAGGCGTGCTGCGACAAGTTTGGCTACAGCATCGCGGGTAGGCACCAAGACTTTGCCACCCATGTGCCCGCACTTCTTCACCGAAGCCAATTGATCCTCGAAGTGGACACCCGCGGCGCCGGCTTCAATCATCGACTTCATCAGTTCGAATGCGTTCAACACGCCGCCAAATCCCGCCTCTGCATCGGCAACGATCGGCGCGAAATAGTCGATATAGCCCACCTCTCCGGGATTTTTGCCCTCCATCCACTGGATCTGATCGGCCCGGGCGAACGTATTGTTAATGCGGCGGACCACCGCGGGGACTGAGTTCACCGGATAAAGCGACTGGTCCGGATACATTTCCCCCGCCAGGTTCGCGTCACCCGCCACTTGCCATCCGGACAGGTAGATTGCTTTCAGTCCTGCTTTGACCTGCTGCATTGCCTGATTGCCGGTCAACGCACCAAGGGTGTTGACGTACGCCTCGCTGTTCAGCAGGCGCCATAGCTTCTCAGCGCCGCGCTTGGCGAGCGTGTGTTCGATTTGCATCGATCCACGCAGCCGCACGACGTCTTCCGGCCCGTACCCGCGCTTGATGCCCCGCCAGCGTCCGCTCTCGTTCCATTCCTTTTGAATCCGTTGCGCATCGAGTTCGCGTGCCGTCATGAAGTACTCCCGCAGTGAGCCCGCTTCCGGGCTAATGATCGTAAGAAATAAGCAGCACAAATCGTACGGGTCTTTATGCAGCGCAGCAGGCTAGCTAATTTATATAAGACATGACATTTTTATAAGGTAAACAATGACCTGCTGCCTACATGCCGCATTGAGAAACGGCTGCTGTCATTTTGAAAACTTCTCCGTTGTCATGCAGCACGCGTTATTCCGCGATGCGAAACGGCATGCGACTTGTGAAATCGGACCGATAACTAAAGAAGGGCCATCGCAGGGCACACCGAAATTGGATGCGTGCGCCCGCGCATTTCGGGCAAATCCGGATCAACGCGATCTGCGACATTGCGTTACTCACTGAACGCGCCGGCAAAGGCCTGTGCACTAACCCCGCGAAACACAATGAACGTCCTCGGCATCCAACTAAGCCCTCCCTCCCTGATGGGCCTGCTCCGAATGCTCGGCTTCACGCTGTGCGCCGTCGCACTCGTCGAAATAGCTGATTCCCTGAATTCCGGTGTCTGGGCCAACGAAGGGTCGCTGTCGTTTATCGTCGGAGGCTTCTCCGGATTTCTGCTAAACGAGTCAGGTGCTGACTTTGCCAAGCACGGTTGGCGTGCATTTGCACTTCTGATGGCTTGCGCGATCTTCGTGTTCTTGGCGTTCAGCCTGGCGTTTTAAACCTCGTTACGCGGCCACCGCCCTGCTGCGGGCCGCACTGCCGATCCGAATTGCGGTAATCAGCGCTGCGACCTGCAGCACAGCGACTGAGACCAGCGTCGTTTGAAATTTGCCCGCGTCGAGCAGCGGACCGAAAACCAGCGGCGACATCGCGAGCCCCACATCCAGACCCGAGTAAACGAAACCATAGATGCGGCCAAAGGCAGTCTTGCCGAACTGGCTGGTTGCCGCACGCCGCACCAGCAGATCGCGATTCGGCCCCGAAGTGCCGACGCCGAACCCCATCAGCGCCATCACCGGAAAGACAAGGACCGCACTGATCTGCCCCGACGCCAGCAGCAGCGCCATCAGCGCGCTGAAGCCCAATGCAATCGCGATAAGACGTTCGTTACGGTCGTTACGTGACGCGAGAAAGCCGCCCGTAATCGTTCCAGCAGCACTGCCCAGCAAATACGCGGTCAAACTTCCGGTCGCCACCACCAATGACACACCGTAGACGTCGCCGAGGATCGCCGGCGAATAATTTTGGAGAATGCCAAACGCGGCTGTCGAGAAAAAGAAAAATGCAAAGCACAGCCAGACCGGCACCGACCGCAAAAAAATAAACTGATTTGGCGCAGCTGACTTACCCTCGCCATGCGAATGGCTCGGTACGACGAGCTCCGCCGCCGCGCTCGCTAGCATCGAACGCCGCCAGAAAAGCACGAGAAGGACGAGTCCCCCTACTCCGGCAGCAGCAAATCCCGCTGCCTGCCAGCCGGCAACGGTCGCTATACCCGCCATGAATACCGGCGCGACCGCCCAGCCGAGATTTCCAGAAAGGCCATGCACGGAAAAGGCGTGCCCCAGACGTGGTTGCGCCACCCGGCGATTAAGCAAAGTGAAGTCGGCCGGATGAAAAATGCTGTTGCCGAGCCCGGCGATCGCCGCGGTCAACAGCAGCATCCCGTAACTGTTCGACAAACCCAAAATCACACCCGATAAGGCCAGCAAACCGATACCGAAGAACAGCACGGGGCGCGACCCAACCTTGTCGACGATGAAGCCGGCGAGCGCCTGGCCAATGCCGCTCACAACGAAAAACGTAGTCATCAGCAGCCCCGCTTCGGTGTACGACAAATTGAAGTCTTTCATTAGCCACGGAAACAGCGGTGGCAGCATCAGATGAAAGAAATGCGAGGTACCGTGCGCCAGCCCGACCAGGCCGATTATTTCGGCATCATGGCGAATCGAAGAAGACGTCGGTGGACCAGAGCTCGATGAATTCATTACGAGGAGAGCGGAGATGCGCGGTTCGAGCGAATGTAACAGTTCGAGCGTGCGAATTTTGGTACGCGCTGGCTGTTGTTGTGTACGCGGCGTCGCTTCACGCGCAGCCCGCGTCGGCGCAGAACGTGTCCCTCCGAATTATCGGCATCAATGATTTTCATGGGCATCTGGAACCAGCAAACAACGCAATCACCGTACCCAATCCCGCAAATCCTGCACGCACCATGCCGTTGCACAGCGGTGGCGCCGCATTCGTGGCGACCCGAATCAAGCAACTGCAAGCAGAGCAGCCAACGAACATCGTTGTCTCCGCCGGCGACCTTGTAGGTGCGTCACCATTGACTTCTGCTCTGTTCAATGACGAACCCACTATCGAAGTGATGAATGCAATCGGCCTCGAACTGAGTGCGCTGGGAAATCACGAATTCGATCGCGGCATCACGCATCTGCGGCGCCTTGCGAACGGCGACTGTCAGTCGCAGCCGATCGCACACCATCAGACGTGTGTCGGCGCCGACGGCAAATTCTCAGGCGCGCGCTTCTCCTTTCTGGCAGCCAACGTGTTGGGCCGCGACAGTGAAGAGCCTGTTGTGACACCAGCCCAAGTCAAGACCATCGGGGGCGTGCGGGTTGGCTTCATCGGCGCGGTCACGCGATCGACGCCGAGCGTTGTCGTACCCAGCGGTGTAGCCGGCGTTCGCTTTGTCGATGAGGCGACGGCTATCAACCACTACGCAAAGGAGCTTCGCGCGCAAGGTGTGCAGACGATCGTCGCGCTGGTACACGAAGGCGGTGATGCCGACGGCGGTTACGATTCCTGCCTGAATCCGCAGGGCCCGATCTTCGATATTGCACGCGAGCTCGACCCAGCGATCAATATCGTTCTCTCCGGACACACGCACCGCGGCTACAACTGCGTCATCGATGGCCGGGTCATCATCCAAGCGGCTTCTTATGGAAGACTCATCTCGATCGTCGACATTGAAATCGATCGTGGCAGTGGAAAAATAATTCGCGAGCGTACGCGTGCGCGCAATGTTCCAGTGCCCAATGGCGTGAAGACCGGATACGCGCTGCGTGCCAGTTATCCACCACTCGCCGCCGATCCGAAGGTCGCGGCGATCGTCGAGCACTATCGCAAGCTCGCTGCACCTCTGGCGCAACGGCCCATTGGTTTTATCGTGGACGATTTTGAGCGACGTGCGTCGACGGGAGGAGACAGCACGCTGGGCCGTCTGATCGCCGACGCGCACCTGGCAGGCACTCGAAACCAGGGAGCGCAGATCGCGTTCACCAATCCGGGAGGATTGCGTGCCGACCTCCGAACTTCGGGCACGAATGGCCTCGTGACCTACGCGGACGCCTTTCTGGCGCAGCCATTCGGAAACACACTGGTCACATTGACCGTGACCGGCGCGCAGTTGAAGCAGTTACTCGAACAGCAATGGAGCAGTCGATCGAGCGCAAACCAATCCGCGCGTGGACGCATGCTGCAGCCTTCGCGAGGCTTTACGTATACGTGGCTTGCGAGCGGCGCATACGGCGCGCGCGTCGTGTCAGGTTCGATGCGACTCGATGGACGTCCCATCGATCCTGAGGACACGTATCGTGTGACTGTCAACAATTTCCTCGCCGAAGGTGGCGACGGGTTCCGTGTGCTGCGTGAAGCGAGCAACCGAGTGGAAGGCCCACCGGACATCGATGCGCTGATTGCTTATTTGAGTCAGTCCTCCCCAGCACGGCCGCTGGCACCCGATCGCGCGTCTCGCATCATGCGTCGATAGCGAAATCAAGACGTAGCGGTGCGATAATCAACGATTCTCGCTTTACAAGGCTTTTACATGCGCCGCACTCGCGTTAGCTCGCGCAGCCGACAATCCGTCGACGCGCAAGGCCTGGT
>DATEOP010000062.1:0-10919 GCA_035274065.1 Burkholderiaceae bacterium | reverse complement strand
AAGAAGAAAATCGAGCCGTAGTGCGTGTGTTCAATCCGGATGGAAAGAACCTTCGCAACTTCGCCACCGGACTGCGCAACTGCTCAGGCCTGGCGATGCAACCCGGCACCGACAACCTATGGTGCGTAGTCAACGAGCGTGACCACATCGGTCCGCAGCTCGCTCCCGACTTCATGGCGCACGTACAGGACGGTGCTTTCTATGGCTGGCCCTGGTACTACATTGGTGCTCATGAAGATCCGGCATTGAAAGGAAAGCGTCCCGACCTCAGGGGTCAGGTACGAGTGCCCGAGGTCTTGATCCAGGCGCATTCTTCCGCGCTAAGCGTGGCGTTCTACGATCGCGATGCCTTCCCGGCCGAATATCGCGGCGATGCATTCGTCGCGCTACATGGCTCCCATAGCCGGCCCGAAAGGACTGGATACAAGGTGATTCGCGTGCGCATGAAAGGTGGAAAGCCCACCGGCGAGTACGAGGACTTCATGACCGGGTTTTTTGTAAACAACGATAGTGTCTGGGGCCGACCCGCTGGAGTGGCGGTTGCTCGCGACGGTGCGCTGTTGGTGAGTGATGACGCCAACGGCACGATCTTCCGGGTGACGCGCAAAGCTTCTCAGTAAGCATCGCAGGACAGCACGCGCGTCGTGTGCTCCGTCACTATGATGCGAAGTCGGAAGCTAACGGGGAGGTGTTTATGGCAACGACTGGAGTGGCGCTGGATAGCCTGCTGCCCGATCTAAAGCGCAATTGGGGCTGGATCGTCGTGCGCGGCGTTGCCGCGGTGATATTCGGAGTGCTCGCATTCATGTGGCCCGCGATGACGCTGGCGGTGCTGCTGCTGTTCTGGGGCGCGTATGCGCTGATCGATGGCGTGTTGGCAGTGGTCGCCGCGTTTCGCGTCCGCGATCGCGGCAAGCCTTTCTGGGCGCTGTTGATCGTCGGCGTGCTGGGCGTAGCAGCGGGCATCCTGACTTTTTTCTGGCCCGGCATCACCGCGCTGGTGTTGCTCACGTTCATTGCGGTGTGGGCACTGGTAATGGGCATCTTCCAGATCGTGGCCGCGATCCGGTTGCGCAAGGTGATTGAGAACGAGTGGCTGATGGCGCTATCCGGCGTGCTGTCAGTGATCTTCGGTGCGCTGATGTTATGGAGTCCGGGCGCCGGGGCACTTGCAGTCGTGTGGATCATCGCGTCATACGCAATCATCTTCGGTATCTTGCTGATCGCGCTTGGCTTCAGGCTTAGGTCGCGTTAGCGGCGCGGGTTGTGAAGTCGAAGAACCCGCCGGCACCTGATCGACTGCTCGAGCGCGCGAGTAGCCTGCCGGCAGGCAACCACCCGCGGCCGTAATCTGCGCAGTCAAAACGAAAGGTAGCTTTGCCATGGAAAGCGAAAGCAAGGAAGCCCCGGTGCTGGGCCACATCGAGGCGCTGGTCGCGGAGGAACACAAGCTGTTCGATCGCAGGTCGCTCGACGACGAACAGCGGGAAAGGCTGAAGGCTCTGCAGGTGGAACTCGATCAGTGCTGGGACCTACTTCGACAGCGCAGAGCCGCGCGCGAGTTCGGCCTCGATCCGTCTGAGGCGCAGGTGCGCCCCGCCGACGTCGTGGAGAAATACACCGGCTAGCTCGAATGTTGCTAGCCGCGCTGACCGCTTTAGTTCAGTGCGGCTCGCCCGCGGCTTCGGGCTGATATGGGACAGCGACGATACGATAGCGCTGCTTTTCACCGTCGGGCAACTCCCAGTCGATGGATTGCCCCTTGCGCAGCCCAAGCAGTGCAGTGCCGATCGGAACCAGGACCGAGATCTTTCCGGCGTCGATGTCGGCGCTACCGGGATACACAAGAGTGATCTCGCGGCGCTCGCCGGTGGTTTCGTTCTCGAAGATGACGCGCGAATTCATCGTTACCACGTCCTCCGGAATCTTCTCGCGCGCGACGACATGCGCGCGGAGCAACTCCTTTTCGAGCTGCTCGAAGCGCTTACCGGGATACGCTTCGATCAGCTGCAGCAGCCGGTCCATGTCGTGCTGCGTGAGATAGATCTGCGGCGTATCGGTCATATACGGTGCCTTTCTCGAACTCATGACTCTAGGATTTGCGAGCCTGCAATAAACGCGAGTGCAAGTCGCGAAGTGGGAGCCGCGCAGCGCAAATTGCTCGCTCACGTCTGACCACGGGTGCTCCTGTCAATCGTGTCGCGATCACCTCGGGCCGTACGATGACTGAGTTTGAATTATTACCTTCGCCTCAGCCGCATGAACGTCGTCTCCAATTGTTGTCCGATTGGGTGAAGCGGCGAATAGATTCGCAGCCTCATAAGATCATTTTGAAAGGCCGCACCGAGGCGCAGCCTTTCTTTTTTTCGTCAATGTCAGGGCGTCGCGTTCAATGCTTTATCGGCCTGTATCAGTCCGTTGCCAACAGGGTCGCACGGCTTACCGGCACAGTCTGTATCCCAAGTGATCGTTACGTTGGGAGTCGTATTGTCGTAGATGACCCGGGATCCTGTCGCTGGAATGGGCAGCGTCGTACTTTTCAGTATGTTTTCAATATCCGCCTGCTTCAGCGCGGGATTCTTCTGCAGCATCAAAGCAGCCAGCGAGGCAACATGCGGAGTCGCCATCGATGTTCCGCCGACGTAATAGAAATTTCCGCTGTTGCGACCGACCAGGTCCCCGATCCCTTTCGACCACCACGGAAGATGGTTGTAACCCGGGTCGCCAGGGAACGGCCCACGCACCCATGATCCCGGGGCGAGCACGTCGAGCTCCTGACCTACCAGCTCGCGGCTGCTGAAGTCGGAAACATACACATCCTCAACCTTGGTCGGATCCGCTACGTCGCCGGAGCCCGGCAGCAGCGGTGGCACGATCGAAGGCGTGCCGTCCTTCAACCACCACATCCGGTAGCGCGGACCGGCTTCTGGAGTTCCCGTCGGAGTGATCCATTCGCGCACCCAGCCGACCGACCCGGCGGAAATCACCGGGGCGTACGCGCCTGGGTAACCCATGCCGGTCTCACCTTCGTTGCCGGCAGCAGCTACAACGATCACGCCGTTCGCAATTGCGTAGTCGATTGCGGACTTTTCGACGGCTTCGAGTTCAGGGCCACCAAGGCTCATATTGATCACCATCGGACTAAAGCCCGCGAGCTTCAGGTTGGTCGCGTACCGGATGCCGGCCGCGATCATCTCGCTGGTCCCAAACACGACGTTGCCGCTGGGCAGTCCGGCACCGCACTTGGGCAGCGCGGGGACCTGATAATCGGCAAGGACCTTGATTGGAATCACGGTTACTTCAGGCGCAATGCCGCGCACGACGATCGGCGGCAACGGAAAGCCGCCCGCCGCATCTGAATTCGAGCGATACGAGTAACCGAGAATCGTGCTGGCCACGTGCGTGCCATGTGTCGAGCCACGCGAGCCGACCCATGTGTCCGAGCGCAAAGTGCCGACCTCGACGCCAAGTCCGCACGTGTCCTTCTTTGCCTTGAAGCTCACGGATTGACTGAATCCGGTCCCCAGGTCGGTCGCAACACGCGCATCAGGAAAATAATCTCGCCAGTTGGGCACCATGCCGGTATCGAGAACCGCAACATAGACGCCGCGTCCGGTTTGCGGCACCGCTTCAAGGTTGATCATGTCGGCGTCCCAGGTGTAATAGCCGCCGACCGTGCTCTCTAGATTGCGAAAGATATTCTGCGCAAAAGCCGTCGTCGTCAGCAGGAACGCAACGAGTAACGTGCGCAAAGCGAAGCTTATTGACTTCATCGATGGACTCCGAGTCGTCTGATGTGGTGGTTGCCGCGGAGTTTTTATTGTTATCGGGTCCGCGGAAAGGCGTAGCGTAACCGACCGGCTAATTACGGTGTGCTGCGCGGATGCGCGCTTCCCGACGGCGCGTCTTTGGCTAATTGTTGCGGGCGGAGCGTGCGCGCTGGCGCCCTTTAGGCCCGTTTGTTTTTATCGTCCGCCGACTTTCGAGGGGACGATTTGCCATCGCCGCTGCGAATGTATTTGCGCATCAAGCGACCGGTCTTGGCATCGCGGTAAACCGCCCAGGTTGGGGTGGGGTGCATGGTGTCTGAACCGGGTTAGCGAACCAACATCATTGACAAATCTCGGGGGCTCGAATCGGGGATATACGCAGGGCGCCCAATTCATTTGTTTGGTAGCGAAAAGCGACTGTCGGACGGGCACACGCATTGCCGACAGAAGACGATGCCTTTTCACCACCACGAGGACCACAATGCCTAGCCAATCATCAAAGGCGGAAACCGCCGGAACCAAGTCGGACGCGATTGAATTGCTTTTGGCCGACCATCGCAACGTCGAGAAGCTGTTCAAGGATTACGAGAAGCTTGTTGAGGACGAGGGGAGCTACAACGAGAAGGAGTCTCTAGCGGCGACGATCTGCGCCGAGCTAACGGTGCACACGCAGATCGAAGAAGAAATTTTCTACCCCGCCGCGCGCGACATCCTGGACGAGGAAGATCTTGTCGACGAGGCCGTGGTCGAGCACGCGAGCGCGAAGGATCTGATCGCGCAACTCGCCGACATGTCCCCGGACGACGATCTCTACGACGCGAAGATCAAGGTCCTAAGCGAACTAATCGAGCATCACGTCGAAGAGGAGGAGGACGAGATGTTTCCGAAATTGAAGAAGGCGCGGCTCGACACAGCAGCTCTTGGCCCGCGGATGGCCGAGCGCAAGCAGGAGCTCGTCGAAGAGCTTGGAATCGGAGTCGAAGCGACCGAGGATGAAGAGTAAATCGGTTCGCCGGGTCAATGCACGGGGACGATTGTTGAAATGCGCATCTGCTAGCACGGGCTAGCGGATCTTTCTTCCCCAGGTCAGGGCGGTTGTCTCAATCGCCCTGCTTTTGTCCTACCAGATCAGCCATCGACGCATTGTCATCGGTTCTATTCTGCTGCAACCCCTGAACCACGCCGGTGCGGTCTTTTTGCGGCCGGTTCTGACTCACTTTCCATTTGCCTGTGAGCTGCATGATCGGCACCTCAATGCCGACAATGGCGTTCGTCATCGTATCGACAAAGTCTGTCGGCGCATCGGTCACCTTCCACGGGTCGCTTCGATGCGCTTCGTGCCGATCCGTCAGTTGCTCAACGAATCGGCGCACCCACGCGCGGTCATCGATCACACGCAATGGCCCGCTCGCGTGCACGACCGCGTAATTCCACGTGGGCACTACCTTGCCGTGCTCTTTCTTGCTCTCATACCACGAGGGCGAGATGTAAGCGTGAGCGCCTTGAAAGACGACGAGTGCGTCAACTTGTGCAGAGAAGTTTTTCCACACCGGATTGGCGCGCGCGAGATGGCCGCGCAGAATTCCGAACGGAGCGGGCTCTGAACTGACTTCGAATGGAATGTGATTGGCTTCGAGCCCGCCCGGAGTGAGCACGACAAGCGCGCCGAACGGGTAAGCACGGATTAGATCGTGCATCACATCGACTCGTGTTTCGGCAAAGTGGCTCGGCAGGTACATGCATTTCCTTTGTGTGCGTCGTCACTTTAACTTGAATTGAAGTGGTGCTGAGCTTTCCGCCGGAAAGGTGATCACATGTTCGGCGTCGAGTCGAATGCCGATTTTTTCGCCGATTGCGTGATCATGGTGGCTCGGCACGAGCGCGAGGACTTCGCGTCCGCTGCTGAGCCGCAGTGTGTAGACGAAATCGCCGCCGCGGAAAGTCTTGCGCACCACTTCGGCTTGCAGCGCGCTGGCGTCGTCATGCACGATATCGTCGGGTCGAAGCAGCACGTCGACGTACGTTCCGCCGTTCAGGGTTTCAATTGAGGGCACGGCGTTGACTGGCCAGTTGCCGCGCAGTTCACCGAGCTCGATCTCGACGTTCATCGATGTCAAAACCTTGGCGGGCAAGAACACACCTTCGCCGATGAAGTCCGCGACGTAACGCGTAGCAGGCCGGTGGTACAGCTCGTAGGGCCGATCCCACTGCTCGATGCGGCCCGAATGCATGACCCCGACCTTGTCGGCCATCGCAAATGCCTCCTGCTGATCGTGCGTCACAAGCATCGCGGTTGTGTCGCTTGCCTTCAGTATCTGACGTACCTCGCCGCCGAGCCGCGCGCGCAAGTCGACGTCGAGACTTGAAAACGGCTCATCCATCAGCAACAGCGCCGGTCGCGGCGCTAGCGCCCGCGCCAGTGCTACGCGCTGTTGCTGGCCACCGGAAAGCTCGTGCGGATAGCGTGCAGCGTGTTCAACCAGACCGACCAAATCGATCATCTCGCGGATGCGCAATGCACGTTCGGCAGGTCCGAGCGCCCGCAAGCCGAAGCCTATGTTGTCGTGCACGCGCAGATGCGGAAACAGGGCGTAGTCCTGGAATACCAGCCCAATGCCACGCCTTTCCGTGGCCGCAGTGAAGTGCGGGCCGGACACGACGGCGCCTGCAATCTCGATCGTGCCGTCTTCGACACCGACAAAGCCGGCGATCGCTCGCAGCAGGGTCGTCTTGCCGCATCCCGAACTTCCCACCACACACCCGATCTCGCCTCGATTGAGCGACAACGAAGCTCCATCGATGACGGGCACCGAGCCGCCTGGATAGGTGACGCGCAAACGCTCGATGAGCAGTAGCGGCCGGACGGAATTTTCCATTTGGTCAGTCTAAGGTAGATGCAATAATTCTCATTCGCATTTGAGGGAGCTTTTGGCGTGAGTTTTCAAGTCCCGACTCAGGTTCTCGCCAGATCGCCGTCGCGTTTCGCGCTGCGGGCGGATCCCGAGCTCGGACGCGCGCTATCGCTTGCGATCTTGTGCGCGGCTTTGGTGGGGCTTCCGGTGCTTAGCGTATTCGGAAGCTTCTGGCACGCCGGACACTCGGCCGACACGCTTCGCCATCAGCTCGCCACTGTGATTCCCTCGGCATTGGCCGAGACGTCGTTGCTCGGGTTCACCGTCATGGTTGGCGTTGTTGCCGTAGGAGCGGCGACTGCATGGCTGGTGGCGGCGTGCGATTTTGCAGGTCGACGGACCTTCGAATGGGCGCTGTTGCTGCCACTTGCGATGCCGGCGTACATCGTTGCGTACGCGTACACCGACTATCTGGAATACGCAGGACCGTTGCAGCAATTTTTGCGAGACAGTTTTGGCTGGCAGCGAGGCGATTACTGGTTTCCGGAAATTCGATCGCTGATGGGCGCCGCGTTCGTATTTATCGTCGTGCTGTATCCGTATGTCTATCTGCTTGCGCGTACCGCATTTCTGGCGCGAACCGCGGCAATGATGGATGCAGCGCGGAGCCTTGGACAAACAGCGTGGCAAACGTGGTGGCGCGTGAACCTGCCGCTCGCGCGTCCGGCGATTGCAGCCGGAGCGCTTCTCGCTCTGATGGAAACCATCGCAGATTATGGAGCGGCGTCGTACTTCGGCCTGCAGACGTTTACCACATCGATTTACCGTGCGTGGTTCTCGCTCGGTGACCGTGTTGCCGCGAGCCAACTCGCCGCCGTGTTGTTGCTACTGGTGCTCGCGCTGTTCTATATCGAGCATCGGGCGCGCGGACGTGCGCGTTTTTTTACGCCGACGGTCAGCCAACGTCCGGCCGCGCGCACGCCGTTGCACGGTCGGCGCAGCGCCGCGGCATTTTTCCTCTGTGCCGTCCCGGTCGCACTCGGCTTCATCGCGCCGGTGTTGCTCCTTTTACGATTGCTAGGGCCGGCATGGCAAACAGTCGACTGGCCTCGTTACGCTCGATGGCTGTTTAATACGCTTTCGATCGGCATTGCGGCCGCGGTCGTAGCGCTCGCCGTCGTGCTGTCGCTTGCCTACACTGCACGCTCTACCCCGCGCGGCGCATCGCGCACGCTGGTGCTGGGTGCCGTGCGCCTGATGAGCTTGGGTTATGCGGTACCCGGTGCAGTCATCGCGGTCGGCATTCTGATTCCGCTCGCAGCGTTTGATAACCGGGTCGATCAGGTAGTGCAATCGACATTCGGTGTAGGCACCGGACTGCTCTTGACCGGTTCGGTGTTCGCGTTGCTCTATGGCTATCTGGTTCGCTACTTCGCCGTCGCGTATCAAACCGTCGAAGCGGGCTTGGCGCGCATCACTCCCGCGATGGACGCCAGTGCACGAAGTCTTGGCAGCACGCCGTTCGACACCTTCATCCGCGTTCACTTGCCGGTTCTGCGCCCGTCGGTGCTTGCCGCATGCCTGTTGGTGTTTGTCGATGTGATGAAGGAGCTGCCTGCAACATTGGTGTTGCGGCCGTTTAACTTCGACACGCTGGCAGTGATCGCGTATCAGATGGCAAGTGATGAGCGGCTAGGTCAGGCGGCGCTGCCCGCATTGACGATTGTCGCCGCGGGCGTGATTCCGGTAACTCTGTTGTCGCGCGCGATCTCTCGTGCATCTACTGCCAATCGGTCCGCGTAGACTGCGCGCGCTGCAGCTGTACGAGTTTTACGGGATACCTCAAGCAGGCAGCACAGGCGAGACGCTTCCGATTGCTCCATGATCAAGTTGCATAACTATTTCCGCAGCTCTGCGTCTTATCGGGTACGCATTGCTTTGAACCTGAAGGGGCTGTCGTACGAGTATCTGCCGGTGCACCTGACCAAAGACGGCGGGCAACAGCTTGCGCCTTCCTTTCGCGCGCTGAATCCGGAATCACTGGTGCCGGTCCTGGACGATGAGGGCACCATCGTCACGCAATCGCTGGCGATCATCGAGTATTTGGAAGAAACGCGCCCGGAGCCACCGCTATTGCCCCGCGACGCCGCCGAGCGCGCCTACGTTAGGAGTATCGCCCTCGCCATCGCATGCGAGATTCATCCGCTGAACAATCTCCGCGTGCTGCGCTATCTGGTCAAGACCTTGGGCCTGACTGAAGACCAGAAGAACACGTGGTATCGACACTGGGTAGAGCAGGGGCTCGCTTCCGTCGAAGCACGGTTGGTTGCCGAGGGCCGCAGCCGCCGGTACGTACTTGGCGATGCGGTGACGCTGGGAGACGTGTTGATCGTGCCGCAGATATTCAACGCGCAGCGCTTCGACTGCAACCTGGATGCGTTGCCGACCGTCATGCAGATCTTCGACAACTGCATGCAGCTACCTGCGTTCGTCGATGCGAGACCGGCGGCGCAGCCGGACGCCAATACTTAACGATCTAGATTTTGCGCAATCGCGCGCGACAGATCCACCACCGCGCTTGCGTAAAAGTAGCTTCGGTTGTAATGCAGCAACGCGCTGAAGTTCACGGTTCCTATTCGATACAGCCGCTCGACCTCGCCGCCGTTGTTGATCGGAAGATCGATCAGGAGCACTTGCTCATCGAGCGCCAACGGCAGATCACTCCGGACGCCTGCTGCGAGCGCGTCCGACCACGTGACGGTGGCGTTGATACCTCGGCCCAGCGCGTCGACGATCGATTCGTCGGCGAGGGCTTCGAACACGATCGGCTTGTCACGTTGCCATCCGTGCGCAGCCAAGAAACTTGCGACAGAGCCGATCGCATCAGCGGCGCTGTTTGCCAGATCAACGCGACCGTCGCCGTCAAAATCGACAGCGTGGCGGCGAATCGAACCCGGCATGAACTGCGGCAGGCCGAGTGCGCCCGCAAATGATCCTTTGATGGTGAGAGGATCTGTTTTCTGTTCGCGCATCAGCAGGAAGAATTCGGTCAGCTCCTGCCGGTAGTACTCGGCACGGCGAAGGTAGTCAAACGACAGCGTGACCAATACGTCGAGCGTGCGAAAGTTGCCGGTAATGCGGCCGTAGTGCGTTTCCACGCCAATGATCGCCGCGATGATCTCGGCGGGTACGCCGAATTCGCGCTGCGCACGCTCCATCGCCGCTCGATGATTGCGCACGAACGCTGCGCCTGCCTGTACACGCGCCTCATCGAGGTAGCGAGCGCGGTAGTCGAGCCAGTTGCGCTGGCCGAATGCCATCGGCGGCTGCATGTAGCGCTCTACCGCCGGCGAGTAACGGGCCTGGCTTAGCCACCGCTCGACGTGTCGGGGCTCGAAACCGTGCTGTAAGGCCAGCTCGTCAATGTACTGTTGAACCTCGGCGCGCTGCACGTAAGGCGGGCGCGTCTCCGACATTGCGGCAGGCGTCACTGCTATCAGCGCCAACGTCGCGAGCACCAAGCGTCGCACGGGCTTCATGTTGCCTTCATGCGCTAACGCTACGCGGCCGGAATTCGCGAATCGCTCGTCGTAGTGCCCGGATATCGGCTCGCGCAACTGCCTCCGACGTGCGCGAATAGCGCATTCGCTCAATGCGCGACAGCAGCTTGCGCGCGCGCTTGGCGTCGCTCGGCGCGAGCGTGCGTTTGCTGCGCGCGTAGAGCTCACGCGGCCCCAAGTGCTCTGCAGTTCTGACGCCGGCTCGGTCAAGCCGATCGCGCATCAAGCGAAAAGCGTCCCCGAGCGGATCGCGCTCCGTCCGCGTGCGTAACGAAAGTGCGGCCATCGCCGAAAGGACGATCGCTATCAAGATGCCCATCACAAGCGCCAGACTTTCCCAGTTCGGTGTCAACCCGAGCAGACCGATGAGGTCACGCTGCCTCTCCTGTGAGTACGACAGCACCCACTGATTCCACGAGTTTTGCACCGCTTCCCAGTTGAATCGTATCGAGCGCAACCAGGTGAAATTGGTTCCGGCGCCCGGCAGCGCGATGCCCGCCTGCCGTGCGATTTCATTCGCACCCTGATCGATGCGCAGCGGCGCAACGATCGCGGTCGGATCGACGCGGACCCAGCCGCGCCCCTGCAGCCAGACTTCGGACCACGCGTGCGCGTCGGATTGTCGGATTGTCATGAAACCATCGACCGGATTGAGTTCGCCGCCCTGATATCCGGTAACGACGCGTGCCGGAACGTCGAGCGCCCGCATCAGGAAGACGAACGCAGACGCATAGTGT
>DATEOP010000061.1:0-11909 GCA_035274065.1 Burkholderiaceae bacterium | reverse complement strand
CAGCTCGAGTGCGCAGGTGGCGATCCGGCGGCCGCACGTGCGACGCTCGAAGCCGTGCTCGGCCATCACAGGCACTACTTGGAAGCATGGTTGATGCTCGGCGAAGTTTGTGACGTGCTGGGCGACACGCATTCGGCATTGCGCGCGCGCCATCGCGTCATGGTGGAATCGAACGCACAGGGCCGCTGGCTGAGCTCGGAGACGATCGAGCCCGAGTGGCAGCAGGCCGTGGGCCACGCCGTCCAAGCCTACCAACGCGACAAGCGCGAGCGGCTATTCGCCGCCTTCGGCGAAGTTCGTGAACGTCATGGCGCCGACGCGCTCCGCCGCTTCGAGCGTGCGCTGACCGGTTATCTCCGCGAGTGGGACGCGCGCCCGCAGGATCCGCGGCAGCGCCCGAAATTTTTCTGGTTCCCCGATCTGGCGTCGGGGCCCTATCACGATCCGATGCTGCAACCGTGGGCGGCGACGTTGCGCGATGCGTGGCAGGAAATACGCGATGAAGCCGTAGAACTGCTGCGCGACGATCGCGACTTCGTCAGCTTTCTCGACCTGAAACCCGGCCATAAGGCGCCCAAGTCGCTTGGCGGCGCCGCCGAGAATCCGGCGTGGGATGCGTACTTCTTCTATCGGCACGGAGTCCGCTACGACGCTAACCACTCACGCTGCCCGCGCACCAGCGAGTTGCTCGAGTCAATCGAGCTGTGCCGCGTCGCGCGCCAGGCCCCGGAGATATGCTTCTCGCTGCTCCGGCCGCAGTCAACGATCCTGCCTCATTACGGCGTTACGAACACCCGGCTCGTGTTCCACCTGCCACTCGTCGTTCCGCCCGACTGTGCGCTAAACGCGGGTGGGGTCGAGCATCGCTGGCGCGAGGGCGAACCGATTCTGTTCGACGACACCTATGAACATGAAGCGTGGAATCGCTCTGACGAGCCACGCTTGATCCTCTTGATGGACTGTTGGAATCCGCACCTTACGGAAGCCGAGAAAGAGGCGGTACGCTGCGTCGTTGAGGCCATTGACGCGATCGAGAACTAATGCGTATTTAAATCTACCGACTCATCGCGGTGGATCGCTTACCGGTAGCTCTCGCTTTGGATCATCAATTGGCGCCTCTTGTGGAGCGGGATCTTCTATCGGCTCCTCTGGCTCATCATCCGGCGGTGTTTCAGGTGCAGGCGCGTCAGGCTCGTCGATCGGGGTGTCTGTATCCGGATCCTTTGGCGGCTCGTGCACCGGCGGCTCAACGTCTGGAACGACGCGAGGTGGCACAGCCGGCGACTCCGGGTGATCGGGAGCCGGTAATGTCACGCGCTGCTTAGCCCGCCGCCTGACGGCGGCGCATCTCATAGGCCGGCACGCGCATCATCTGACGATACTTCGTCACCGTGCGGCGCGCCACTTGCAGTCCCTGTCTGCCGAGCAACCGCGCAATCTGCGCATCAGACAACGGTTCCTTTGGATTCTCTTCATGAATCATGTCCTTGATGGCACCACGTATCGCGGTCGCCGAACACGTTCCACCACTGCTGGTAGCCAATGCGCGCGAAAAAAAATACTTCAGCTCGAATACGCCGAGCGGCGTTGCCATGTATTTATTGTTCGTAACGCGAGAGACAGTCGATTCATGCAAGCCCAGTTCGTCGGCAATCTCGCGCAGCCCCAAGGGTTTCATCGCGAGCTCGCCGTAGTCGAGGAAATAACGCTGACGCCGGACAATAGCCTGCGCCACGCGCAAGATGGTTGCGAAGCGCTGTTCGACATTGCGCACTGTCCACCGTGCTTCCTGCAACTGAGCCGCCAGATCCGAGTGGCGAGCGTCACGATGATTCTGAAACAAATCGGCATACATCCGATTCAACCGGACCTTCGGCACTACCGACGGATTGAGCGTGACCGTCCACTCGTCCCTAATCTTCCGAACAACGACGTCCGGCGCGACGAAGCGTGTATTGGCAGCGCCAAAGCGCCAACCGGGCCGCGGTTGCAAGCGTCGGATCAGGTCGCCAGCCTCTGAAACAGCGTGCTGCGCAACGCCCAGTGTGCGCGCCAATCCCGTGATGTCACGCATGGCAAGGCGGTCCAAGTGGTCGTTAACGATCCGCTTTGCTAGTTCGTGCGTCGCTGCGCTCGCAGCATCATCGTCCTCCCGCAGCTGTAGCAGCAGGCACTCGCGCAGATCGCGCGCCCCGACCCCGGCCGGTTCGAGTGATTGCACCAGCTTTAGCGCGATGGCCATCTCGTCGTCGTCGGGTAGCGGGTCGAGGCCTGACAACGCCTTCAGCTCCTGCAGATCCATTCGCAGAAATCCGTCGTCGTCGAGCGCGTCGACGATGGTCGCCATTAAAGCGCGGTCGCGGTCGGACGACGCGAGCCACTTCGACTGCGCAAGCAAGTGATCGCGCAGCGATTGATCTGCCGGAGTGATGTCGGAAAAGTCGAAGTCGTGGTCGCTCCCATTGCTGCGTCGAGTCGTTCCGTATTGCGACCAGCCTTCTGCCTCCCAGGTCGGGTCCGGCGACGCATCTGCGGTCGCCTCACCTGTGGGGGCCGCTGCTACCTCAGTCTGAGGCGATGCATCCGTCCCCTCAGCGGTCGTTTTTGTGGCTTCGCCATCCGCTGCTTCGTCCAGCTCCAAAAACGGATTGTTGCCCATCGCCTGATTGACTTCCTGGGCGAAATCGAGCGACGAAAGTTGCAACAGACGAACTGCTTGTTGCAAGCGTGGAGTTAACGTCTGGTGTTGACGCTGCTCGTGACGAATGACGGGGGCGTTCATGACACAAAACCTTGGCAGTCTCTTTAAACGGCGCGGTGCATTCGCTGTGAATGCTCATCGTCACCGCCCAACGGATTAAAAGCGGATCGTTGATGGCAATAACGCCTTGGGGGCGGAACCCTGCAGACCAGCGATGCAGAATTGACCATATACGGCAACAAGCAACATGCGTGCCGCATTAGGTCAGCATTCACGCTTACGCAAAACGCTAACTATCTTTGCGAGGAAGCACAGGGCCTGCTTGATTGCCGACGAATGCCTCCTCAACTCTGGCGTCATCTATGTACCGTGCCGATCCACTAAGTGAAGGCGCCTTCTCATCGATGGATTGATCGTCGGCCTGGATCGTATCGTCCACTGTGGTAGCCCCATTGAGAGGTCTTGACCTTCGACCACCTTGTGGCGATGAATCGGATCTCCTGCCTGGCCGCGGTGGCCATCGCAAGCGGTCGCCCCTGATAGGCATAGGGCCTCATTTTTGGTTGTTGGTTCCGATGCATCCTCAGCAGGTGGCGTGCCGGTCTGCGATGAGTTCCTCAGGTGCCACCAGTCGCCGATCGATTTGGTCAGCGTTACCACTAAATAAGGCAGTCCCTGGGCATATATGTTGCAACGACAAGATAGTGGACAGATCCCACGCCTTTTTTTACATATAAAGGACATATGATGAAGAAATTACTAGTTGCGACTATGGTTGCTCTCGCGGCCGTGTACAGCGCAGGATGTTCAGTTGCCACCGGCCAACGGTCGATGGGAGACGTTGTAGATGACTCGACGATCACCACTCGTGTGAAGACGCGCTTCGTGGAAGACAAGATAGTTGCCGCTAATCGCATCAGTGTCGAGACGCTGAAAGGGGTCGTGCAACTATCGGGTTTTGCTACCACTGAAGCAGAACGCGTTCGCGCCGCTGAGATCGCGGCCTCTGTCCCGGGCGTAAAGCAGGTGCAGAACGCAATAGCCGTCCGTCCGGCTTCCTAAGCTTGCGTGCGGAAACCGGCCCGTTGAATTGGGCGGGCCGGTCTTTCCTTCCGAGCTGATCGCTAGGAAGAAGTTGCTAAAGTAGGTACAACCGTGCCGCACGCTCTTATCGTTGACGACGACACTGACACCCGCGAGCTCCTGTCGGACGTAGCTCGCGGCGAGGGCTTTACCGTCGCGTCTGCCGATACCCTGCGGGCGGCTCGCGCACAACTCGTTCGCCAAACGCCTGATGTGCTTTTGACCGATCTGGAGCTTCCGGACGGCAATGGCATGGCGCTCATCAAAGACCTCGATCAAGCCGCTGACACGGAGGTGGTGGTGGTTACCGGCCATGCATCGGTCGGCACCGCGGTCGAGGCGCTGCGAGCCGGCGCCACGGATTATTTGACGAAGCCCATCGACGTTGAGCGCTTGACCAATATGCTTCGGCGTCAGCCTCGTACTGTGGATCTGAAACACGAGATCGGCGAACTTCGCGATGAACTCCGGAAGGTGGGGCGCTTCGGCCACTTGTTCGGTTCTTCGCCGCCAATGCAGGCGTTGTACGACAAGATTGCGCGCGTAGCGCCGACGTCAGCTACCGTGCTGTTAATAGGGGAAAGCGGCACCGGCAAGGAGCTGGCGGCCCGAACCATTCACGATCTGTCCAAGCGTAAGCGAGCGCCGTTCTTGGCCATCAACTGTGGTGCCATATCACCGCAACTGATTGATAGTGAACTGTTTGGCCATGAAGAAGACAGCTTTGCAAACAGCGGCCGGGACAACAAGGGATTCTTCGAACGTGCGCGCGGTGGCAGCCTTCTGCTGGATGAGATCACAGAGATGTCGCTCGCGCTGCAGGTCAAGCTACTGCGCGTGCTAGAAACGGGAACATTCGTCCGGGTCGGTACATCGCACCCCGTCGCAACCGACGTGCGCATCATCGCGGCGAGCAACAAGCAGCCGGCTAAAGCGGTAGCCGACGGCAAGTTCCGCGAGGATTTGTATCACCGCTTGAACGTCTTTCCGATTCACTTACCACCGCTGCGTGAGCGCGGTGCAGATCTCGAAATGCTGGCTCAGCATTTCTTGGATGAGCTCAACGCGACCGAGAATTCGGCGAAGCGCTTTGCTCCATCGGCGACTGCATCTCTATACGCGCATTCATGGCCTGGCAACGTTCGCGAGCTCAAGAATTACGTCCAGCGCGCTTACCTACTGGCAGATGCGGTAATCAATGATTACACGCAGTCAGACGCATCGGCGGCGAGCCACGATGAGCAGGACGAAATCACCGTCAAGATCGGCATGCCACTCGATGAGATCGAACAACGCGTCACGATGGCGACGCTCGCACGCTGCGGTAACGTCAAGAAGCGCGCCGCAGCGATTCTTGGCATCAGTCTCAAGACTCTATACAACCGGTTGGAAGGTTATTCTCAGCGGGAACGCTCGGACGTCGAGGAAGACGCGCAGACGGTTTGAATGTCATGTGGTGCATTACTATCTCCGCATAGTTCTCGCACATTCCTACCTTTGACCGAATGGCAGTTTCGCCCGGCGCGTTGACCGAGCGGCTCCGCGCGCCGCTCGCAGTTAAAGTCATCGCGTTTGTTGCGCTGATCTTCCTCTTAAGAACTGCCCGCGACGTTGTGTTGCCGGTAGCGATTGCAATCATCCTCACGTTTCTACTCGCACCCGTCGCGCGGATGTTGCGCAACCGCGGACTGAACGATGCTCTGGCCGCTGCCGTTGTCGTTGTCGGGCTGCTCTTGACTCTGGGTTTTTTAGCCAGCCGTCTGGTGGAACCGGCAAGCGAGTGGCTCGCTCGCGCGCCAACATCAGTGCAGCAGCTGATCGATTCCTATGAGCGATTGCGACGGTCGATTCCGTTCATGGCGCCGCCGGAAATTGCCCTGAGACCCACGGTGACGACAAAAGGGCGCCCGGCCGCCGAAATTGTTCCGGCCAATACGCCAGCGCCTCCGGATCCTTTGAAGGACAAAATAGCCATCGAAGGCATTGCGTTGACAGGATCCTTAATAAAGCAGGCAACGTGGGTCACGGTCTCAACGATCGCAACAATCATTCTGCTGTTCTTTTTCCTGGCGTCCGAGCGATGGCTGATGGCGCGCACCGTCGAGGCCATACCAAAACGCCGGGTGCGTGTCGCTGTCATTGGAGGCTTTAGAGCGGCGCAACGCGACATCGCGCGGTATCTTGGGACGCAGGCGATGATCAATGCAGGCGTAGGTGTCGCCACTACGCTTGCGCTGATGGTCATCGGCTTTCCAAGCCCGATCCTTTGGGGTGTGATTATTTCCATACTCGCTTTCATTCCTTATCTCGGGCCGCTTCTTTTTGTTGCGTTGCTGTTACTCGCTGGCACGATCACCTATACGACATTCGGGGAGATCATCGCGCCAGCCGCTGCATACGCGGCTATCAACATCATTGAGAGCAATTTCATCGCGCCATGGATTGTTGGCCGACGCCTTGAAATGAGTCCACTGTTTGTGTTTCTCGGTGTAATGGTGTGCGCTTGGATGTGGGGCGTGGCGGGCGCGTTTTTGGCAGTCCCGCTACTGGTCGTCATTCGGAGTGCCGCTCGGCGCTCCAAGAGCCTGCGCCTCTGGTGCGTCTATTTAGATCGTGGCAGGCCCGAGCTGCCGACAATGCGTGCGCTGCTTGGAATCGGGCTGCGGCGTCGTCGCCGTCGCGCGCCGGCTGCGGACGCACTCGCCGCTAGCGGCCTGGCGGAACCACGTCGGGCAACACCAAAGAAGCCGTTTCTAAGACGTGTTTAATCGGGTCACGATGGGGAGAAACGGATTGTTGTCATCCGAGTGAAGCAACTGGCGAGTAG
Organism: Burkholderiaceae bacterium; assembly: GCA_035274065.1. GTDB lineage: Bacteria > Pseudomonadota > Gammaproteobacteria > Burkholderiales > Burkholderiaceae_F > JACCZX01. Next base: position 5,298 of record DATEOP010000061.1, on the reverse strand, counting down.
AATCGGTTGCCGGATCAGAACAAGCGGTGCGACGCCGACAACTGGTGACGCCGACAACTCTGGGCACGCGAGTTGCTTCGGCGCACGAATGACTGACGAGAGACACCCATGAATCAAATTCCCCCGACCGTTCCGTTTTCATTGGTACCCCAAACGGATAAGGTGAGCCGCGAACCGACGGATCATCCGGACCGCATTCCGGCGGATCGCCGCAGCGATCCCATTACTCGCCGTTTGCGTGTCCTAGTTCGCCGCAGCCTAACGGATAGACCCAACTAGGGACGGCGAAGTAGGTCGTGTAGCGCCGTAGGACCGGCGGGCATCGATGTTGCTTGATTCGTTCCCGCCGTGCGCCTCGCATACGTCACCGAAACCTTTCCGCCGGAAATTAATGGCGTTGCATTAACTGCAGAACGGTTTGTTAACGGACTGCGTGCGCGTGGGCATGTGATCGATCTCGTTCGCCCGAAGCAGCCGATGGAATCGTTGCTTGATCAGGCGACCGAACTCCGAGTCCCCGGTATTCCACTTCCGATGTACCAAGGCCTTCGCTTCGGGTTGCCGGTCGTGTCGACATTGACCAGGCGCTGGCAAGCGGTATGTCCTGAGCTGATTCACGTCGCCACCGAGGGCCCGTTGGGGTGGGCAGCCATCCGCGCGGGGCGCATCAATGGCATACCGGTCACGTCTGACTTCCGAACGAATTTTGATATGTATAGCGAGCATTACGGCTTCGGTTGGATGCGCCGTGTCGTGGGTGGCTACCTGAAACACTTTCATAACGCGACTGATAGAACATTTGTGCCCACACCGGCAGTCGGCAGCGCGCTGACCAAGCAGGGCTATGAACGCACCGAAGTGGTTGGCCGCGGTGTCGATGCGGATATGTTTTCACCGTCACACGCGAGTGCAGAGCTTCGTGCAAGCTGGGGCGCCACCGAGCAGACTCCCGTATTGCTTTACGTCGGCCGCCTCGCGTCGGAGAAGAATGTGCCGCTTGCATTTCGGGCCTTCGAGGCAGTTCGCGCGCGTATCCCCGGAGTTCGGTTTGTAGTCGTCGGTGACGGGCCACTGCGCGAAAAGCTCGGCCTTGCGCACCCGGAAGCGATTTTCGTGGGTCCGCAACGCGGCGCCACGCTAGCCCAGTATTACGCGTCCGCGGATGTGTTTCTGTTTCCGAGTCTGACTGAAACGTTTGGCAACGTCACGCTTGAAGCGCTTGCATCAGGTTTGCTTGTAGTCGCCTTTCGTTCGGGTGCTGCGGCGGTTCACATTGACGATTGCACCAGTGGAGTTCTGATCGAGCCGGGCGACGAGCAAGGATTTATAGCCGGCACCTGTGCGCTTGCGCAGCAGTTTCGGTGGCTCGGCATGATGCGCTCAGGCGCACGCCGCGCCGCGGTCGCGGCGAGCTGGGACTCGGTGATCAATCGGTTTGAATTTTGTCTATCGGATGCTGCAAATGCAGTCGAAGCACCTCTTGCTGGACCGTGCCCTGCGTAACGCGCGGCGCGATGTGTGGGTCGAACGTGACCTGCACTGGGCGCAGTGGTTGCATCGGGTAGCGCAGTACCAAACTCCGGTCAAAGCGCTCGTTATCGTCAGCAAGTTGGGCGACGGGCTGTTCTGGTACGTTTTGATTGCCGCGCTTGCTCTGATGGGCGGCACCAATGGGCGTGACGTCGCCGCGCAGATGTGTCTGGCTGGATTGCTGAATCTCCCGCTGTACTTTTGGCTGAAACACTCGATTGGGCGACCACGTCCTTTCGTAGCGTGTCCTGATATTCGAGCCTGCGTCCGCGCACTCGACAAATTCAGTTTTCCGTCGGGACATACATTGCATGCGGTGGCTTTCGCGGTCGTGTTCGCCTGGCACTTTCCGGTCATCGGTGCATTTCTGACGCCAGTCGTGCTGCTGATCGCCGTTTCGCGTGTTGCGCTTGGCTTACATTATCCAAGCGACGTCGCGGCCGGCGCCGCGATCGGCGCCGCTGTTGGCTTTGGGGTCGTCCTGCTTTACTGACCCCGCGATAGTCCGTGACTCTGCGCCGAGATCTTCTGCGGCGGAGCCAGCGGATCAAAGTCTACCCATTCGCCGTCGAGCCACTCGCCCTGTGCGCGCTCGAGATCTTCTATGGCGGCCGTCGCCAGCAGATCGATAACGGCTTTCTCGTTGTGCGGATCAACACGCACGGCGAGAGTCATGCCGCCACGACGCATGTCCACTGCAGCGGGGTGGGCAGTGCTTTTCTCCGTAACCTCTTGCTCCTGGGGTCCCGTTCGCGTCGATGCGAGTGCACCCGCCATGCCGCCTACGTGAGCTCCTACACCTGCCATTGCGACCGCGATAATCGGCGCGAGCGGTGGTATTGCAGCCCCCGCGACCGCGCCAGCCGCCAGGCCGGCCGCTGCGCCAGCGGCAACGCCCGAGGCCTGCCCGATGTTGGATTCTTCCGTACCCGTGTCGGCATCCATATCGCCGCCGATCGGATGCGCTGCATGCTGTCCAGGTGGATTGACGTAGAACGCTTGCATATCGTCGGCTGCGATGCCCCGCGATTGCAATTGCGCCATCAGTTCATCGGCGCGCTGCTGCGTTGTAACTCGTCCTGCGATGATCGTCGCCATTTTGCTTGCCTCCGATGCGATTATGGCAATTTCGTTGCCGGGGATTCTGCGATAAAAAAAACCCCGCGAGCATCGCGGGGCTTTGAAGAAGACCCGGCGTCTCGGGGAAGGGGAGGGGGAGGGACGCGGGCCATACAACCAACTGTCTAGGACAAATTGGTTGGCCAAACTGGATAGCAAGCGACGTGCCGGCGCGCTATTTTGACGGCGCCGGGTTTTTGGCGGTGTCTGCCGGGACATCAAACTGCACCACGACTCGCTCCCGTTTGGCGGGAGCGAGCGTTACGTTGCGCTCCTGCGTGCTCCCTGCGTGCGCGATGACAAGCTTGTAGCTTCCCGGGTTAAGGTCTACCAGTAGCCATGGCGCATCGAGCGGCAGGTCCAGGAGCTTTTGACCGTTTGCCCCCGTAATTGTGACGTGGGTGTCCGCCAGATAGGCCCCGGCACGCGACGAAATCACCAGCTGCAGCGAATATTTATCGGCAACCTGCTTCAGTTGCTCGGATTCCTCGAGCCCGACACCCCCGCTCATGTAGCTGCGATCGTTCGCGGTACGGCCTTCCGTGATAGCGGCAGAGGCGGTAGTTGACGCCAAAAGAAAACATGCAGTGACAAACGTGGATCTGAAGGTATTCATAAGGAGTCTCCGTGACAAAGTGGAAGACAACTACGACATCGATTCCGAAAGCGATCGCAACGCAGCCGGGCGCTTGTCGCGACCGGCAGATTGAATCCGCCATTGCCGCATAAATTCCGCTTTTGTGACAGCAGTGCGGGTTGTCAGCGCTCTCTCGAGCAGGCGTTGCCATGAGCGGCGCACAGAGGCCGACTCGGCGTCGTTGGGATGCAGTCCAAGGCGCAGAACGGGCGCGCCATCGGTAATGCGCGATAAAACAGTGTTCCAAACAATTGATGTCGGCCGGCGCCACGCGTTGCGCACACTGTAGGTTAAACACGGGGCAGAAATTGCACGCCCTTCAGGCAACGCAATCAACCTTGTCAGCGTGCTGGTGTACTGCAACTGGTTTTTTTGCGTGCACAACGCTTTCCAAGCTCCGCTGCCGAGGAGCCAGGCAGGGGCAACAAATCCAGATAATGGCCAGCCGTTCGCGGCGAACCAGCGCGCACCCAGTGTCAACCGTTCCCGTGCCTCTTCTTCTGACAGGCTGCAAAATTCGCCTTCACCAGCCGTGTAGATGCGCCGACGCACCCAATCGATAAAATCGGCGGGCGTTTGCGGGTCGAGGTGGAAATATCCGTGCAGCGCTAACTCGTGGCCAGCGACGAGCTGAGCGCTCATCGATTGTTCAAACGCAGGCTGCGCGGAGCACTGGCCGTGATAGGCGGGCACTACCAGTAACGTCAGCGGAATCTCAGCGACCTCGCGGACGGCAGAGAGCACTCTTTGACAAGCGGTCCAGGTGGCCGGTGCGACATCGTGCAACGACACGCAAAGCCAACGCTGCGGCTTTGCACAGCGAGGAGCGTCATAGGGCTGCATACCGCTCCGCTGTTTCTGCATCGATTGGACGCATCGATAAACACAGCGTCGTATACCGCTGCAGCAACTGCGCGAACGTTCGATTCGCATCGAACTGCAGCGAGCGGAGACGGGCTTCGGTGCGCAACGTCGCTGCAACCGGCGCCACTGAAGAAATGGCGTCCGCAAGCGCTGCCACATCGTCATGTTCCACACCGATCACGGCCCGACCATCAACCAGATCAGCAAGACCGGCGCAGGCACGCGCGACGACCGGTGTACCGCAGGCGAGCGCCTCTAGTGCCCCAAGGCCGAAAGTTTCCTGATCGCCGGCGTGCACGAACATGTCGGCGCTGGCTAGCACGCGCGCAAGCGCTGCGGGGTTCGTTTGATACGGCACCAAAGTTAGCCGGGCACCGCGAGGCGGGGAGGGACCGTCCCCCATTGCGACCAATCGATACGGATGCCCCAGTCGATCGACCGCGGCGGCAAGTCGGTCAAGATTTTTTTCAGGAGCGAAGCGGCCGGCATACAGAAGCACGATGTCCGATGACGCGTAACCGAGTTCGTCGCGCCATGACAGGTCGCGCCATCGAGGATGAAACATCTCGCAGTCAACACCGTGCGGTTGCAGCACCACGTTATCGAGACCAAGCTGCAGCAACGCGTCTGCGGCCCAACCGCTGGGGGCAAAGATCGCATCGAAGCGACGATAAAGGTGACGTAGATATTGCCGAACGGGAGCATGTGAAGCTCGTGGCAGCCAACGCTGTGCGAGCGCCTGGACATTCGAGTGATAAAACGCTGCCACTGGAACGCCCAATTGCTGGCCCGCGTCGAGCGCCGACCATGCGCATCGATATGGATCCCCTACCTCAATGAGGTCGGGCCGTTGCTCGATGATCGCTCGGGCAGTGGCGCGACGTCGCAACGGAAATCGATAGCCGCCAGAAAATGGCAGCCGCACACCCGAAACGTGTTTCGTTTCGGACGTCGATGGGCCCGGCACCATGATCGTGTGACGCCAGGTCGTATGCGCGTTAAGCCAGTTTCGCTTGGATCGCAAGTAGCGAGCTACACCGCCGCTGCGCGGACTCCAGAACATCGTAATGTCGACCAGGTGCGGCCGAGCGGTCGCCCTGGAAACGGGCACCGCCGGTATTTGAACTGGGTCCACCCTGCCTCCCGCT
>DATEOP010000060.1:0-8796 GCA_035274065.1 Burkholderiaceae bacterium | reverse complement strand
GCCATGATGAAGCTCGTAGCGTTCCTGCAGACCGCGCAAAATCGCGATCGTCGCTTCAACGCTCGGCTCCTCGACAAGCACCTTCTGAAAGCGTCGCTCGAGAGCTGCGTCTTTCTCGATGTATTTGCGATATTCGTTCAGCGTGGTGGCGCCGATGCAGTGGAGCTCGCCGCGCGCTAACGCAGGCTTCAGCATATTGCCGGCATCGATTGCACCCTCGGCTTTGCCGGCACCGACGATGGTGTGCATTTCGTCGATGAACAGAATGATGCGGCCGGCTTCGGCCGACACTTCTTTCAGCACTGCTTTTAAACGCTCTTCAAATTCGCCGCGATACTTGGCGCCAGCCAGCAAACCTGCCATATCGAGCACCAGCACGCGTTTGCCCTTCAATGTCTCGGGCACTTCCTCATTGACGATGCGTTGTGCGAGGCCCTCAACGATGGCGGTCTTGCCGACACCAGGCTCGCCGATCAGCACGGGATTGTTTTTCGTCCGCCGCTGCAGAATCTGAATCGTGCGGCGGATCTCGTCATCGCGGCCTATCACCGGGTCAAGCTTGCCCTGCTGCGCGCGCTCGGTCAGATCAATCGTGTATTTCGTCAGCGCCTCGCGCTGTTCCTCGGCTTCTGCGCTGTCGACCTGATGCCCACCTCGCACGGCATCGATCGCGGCTTCAAGTGATTTTTTCGCCAGGCCATGCTCGCGCGCGATCCGCCCGACTTCGCCCTTGTCCTCGGCCACCGCCAGTAGAAACATCTCGCTGGCAATAAAACTGTCACCGCGCCTTTGTGCTTCCTTGTCGGCAGCGTTAAGCAGCGCATTCAATTCGCGGCCGATCTGCACCTGACCATCGCCGCCTTGCACCTGCGGCAGCCGCTTGATGTACGCCTCGAGTCCGTTCGTCAGCGCCGCGACATTGACGCCCGCTCGTTGCAACAAAGACCGCGCTCCGGCATCGCTTTGCCGCAGCATCGCGAGAAGCACATGGGCCGGATCGATGTACTGGTTGTCGTGGCCGACCGCAATTGATTGCGCATCCGCCAGCGCTTCCTGAAATTTGGTAGTTAGTTTGTCGAGACGCATGGTCTGATTTCCGATTGGTTAACGCCCCAAGACCGATATTTCGGGCCTGCCGCCGACGAATCAAGGCAGCATTTGCAAGCCGCAGTCTGTCCCTTGCTAGCATCCGCGACCATCTTGCTCTCACTGTGCAACGTAATCTATCGGCCGCTGTTCTGGCCATCACTCTGGCTTGGCCGCTGATTGCTTGGGGCCAATCCGCGCAACCTATTGTCACCCGGGGCACGTCCCTGCCCGCGCCCCTGGCCGGTCTGGTCGATGATGCGACAGCCCGGTTCACGATCGGACCCGAAGCCGACGAAGCTGACGAAGAGCGGGAACTTCGTCGCGCGGAGCGGGCGGTGCTTGAAGTCCTCGCTACCGAAGGGTATTTCGACCCCATGTTGCGATTTGAGCCCGCTCCGGCAGCCGATGGGGCCGCGCGTTATTCTTTGATCATCGAGCTGGGGCGCAGGACGAGCGTCGGCGCCCTCGATCTCAAATTCACCGGCGCGCTTGGCGACCCGGCCTTTCGAGAACGAGCGGCGGCGCTGCGTGCGCAGTGGGCGCTACCGATCGGCGTACCGTTTCGGTCCCCACAGTGGGAAGCCGCAAAGACCCAACTGCTGGCCGCTGTGCAGGCGCGGGACTTCGCCGGTGCCAAGCTGGTCGATTCGGACGCAAAAGTGGATCCCGATAAGGCGACCGCGGCGCTGAGCGTCGAAATCGACAGCGGTCCTGCGTACACCGTAGGTGAGCTGCAAATCACGGGGCTCGAGCGGTACAACGCCAGCCTCGTTCAACGCTACAACCCTTTCAGGGTGGGCGACCGTTTCGATCGCACCAAGCTGATCGAATTCCAGCAAGCGCTGGAAGAGACGCCGTACTTTTCATCTGTGCTCGCTTCGCTGCAACTCGACCCGTCGCATCCGCAAAACGCGCCGCTGCGATTGGTGCTGCGAGAATCGCGCACAAAGCGCTTCAGCGTCGGCGTGGGCGTTGCTTCAAATACGGGCGCACATCTGGAGCTCGCCTATCGTCAGTCCTTGATCTTTGGACAGCCGTATTCGCTGCAGACCGGCGCTCGAATCGACCAAAACGGCGGCTTCGGTTACGTCGACTTGCTGCTTCCACCGAAGCCAAACGGTGCACGCGACAGCGTCGGCGCGCTGGTCGAAGACTCTGATATCGAGGACCTGCGCGTCCAACGCTGGAGCGTCGGCGCCTCACGCGCCCGGCTGCGTGGAACGCGTACCGCACGTCACATCGAAACGAAACTCAACCTGAACTTCGAACACGAGGAGCGAAAGACGCCGCTCGACCCGCTGATCGTGCTCGATACATTGTCGAGCACGTACACCTGGATCCGGCGCGACGTCGACGAGATCGTCAACCCGCGACGCGGCAACGTCATCGAGCTCGAGGGCACCGTAGGCGCAAGCGGCACCAAGCTCAATGAAACATTTGTCCGCGGTTACAGCCGTGCGTCGCAGTATTTTCCCGTCGGCGAACGCGATGTATTGCTTGTGCGCGGCGAGTTGGGGGCCGTTAAAGTTGATACTGCAGACGTTGTGCCGACGCGCTTTCTATTTCGCACAGGAGGTTCGACCACCGTGCGCGGCTATGACTACGAAAGCCTGGGCGTCCGCCAGGGCGGAGCGATCGTCGGCGGACGGACGCTCGCATTGGCTTCGGTCGAATACATCCACTGGCTGCAGCGCTGGGGCGGCAACTGGGGGGTTGCCGGATTCGTAGACGTCGGAGACGCCGCGGACTCGTTCAAGGAGATGAAGGCTGCAGTCGGCGTTGGAATGGGCGTGCGCTGGCGCACGGTGGCCGGTCCGCTTGCTGTCGATGTCGCCTATGGCGAGCGCGACAAGCAGCTTCGGCTGCACTTTTCGGTAGCCATCGCATTCTGAAAGAGCATAAAAACGTGATCGAGTCACAGAGGGCAGCACCGCTCCGACGCTCGCGATGGGTGAACGCGCTGATTGGACTTTTCGTCGGGTCGTTGTCGTTGATTCTTGCGGGTGCTGCCTTGCTTTGGTGGATGTACACGACACCGGGCGGGTTGCGCGCTGTCGTGTGGTTGAATTCACGACTGAACACGTCGGTCGTCGTCAGCGGTGTTTCCGGATCGCTGCGCGATGGCTTCGCTGCCGGCAGCCTGACTGTGCAGGCACCCACGTGGTCATTGCAGGCGGCTGATGTCGCGGTCGAACCGTATGAGCTGCGATGGAGGCAGCGCCTGTTCGATCTCGAGCGCGTTACCGTGCGCACCGCCACGCTGGATTGGGTGCCAAGCGAAGCGCCCGCAATGCCGCCCCAGTCACTGGCTACACCGATCGACCTGCGGATTCGCAGTCTGAATATCGCTGAATTCCGATTTGGCGTGCGCGGTACCGCGCCGCGCGTTGTCAGCGACATCGCTGCAGATCTTCGCCTAAACGCAGACGCCGTTCTGATCGAGCGAGGCGCGCTTCAGTATGGACCCACCAGCATCGCGCTAAATGGCCGCGTCGATGCACGCAGTCCGTTCGCACTGCGCGCTGATGCGCAGGTGACGTCCACGCTGCGAGAGCATGGCGTCGCTGCGAAGCTGCGTGGCAGCGGCACTTTGCTTGATGCATTTATTGAAATCGAGGCCGACAGCAACGATGCGCGTGCACAGATCAGTGCGCGTCTGACGCCGTTCGCTCCCGTTCCGCTGGCACAGTTGGATGCCGACGTTGCGCATTTCAATCCGGCTGCGTGGTTTGACGGAGCACCGGCGATGCGGCTTCGCGGCCGAGCCGACCTGAAACCCGCGTCAGCCGGAACGTCGGCTTCAATCGGCTTTAGCCTCGACGGCCCGTTTTCAGTGGAAAACCTGGACGCTGGGCCAATTGATAAGCAGCGAATCCCTGTGCGGTCCGCGCGTGGCGTCCTGACCTGGTCTGCCAACGCATTGACCCTCGCGCTGCACCGCGTTGAAGGCACTCGCGGAACAGCCAGCGGAACCCTGGCGTGGTCGACCGCCAATGGCGTCAACGCCAAGCTGGTGCTGACCGGCATCGATGCGTCGACGATCTACTCAACGGCAACACCCACGCGTATCGACGGCACGCTCCATTACGTGTTGATCGAGCAATCGCAGCGTTTTACCGGAACGCTGCGGACTGACAGTGCTATCAACGTCGGCAAATTCAAAGGTCTTGATCTAGCTGCCGACTTCAATTTGCTGCTGCGTGATCGGATCCTGAACGTCGAAACTGCGCGGCTGCGAATCGCTGACGGCACCGCGGAAATCACGGGCCGCGTTGAGCTCCACGGCAACTACGCTGCGCGTGCCAAGGCAAAGTTCGACAAGCTCGACCTTGCGCGGCTCGTCAAGGGCCTCGACACGCGATTGAACGGAACGGTCGAGCTCGACGCGCGATTCAAGCCGACGATCGTCGGCCGCGCTGACATCGCACTCGCAGACAGTCAACTCCTGGGCCGTGCGCTTGGTGGGCGTGCAACGGTTGCACTCGCAGATCAGCGCATCGATGTGGACATCAACGTCGAGTCACGCTCGGCGCACCTGACGGCCCACGGAGGATTGGGCGCGGGACGCGAGCTGACGTTTGAGCTGATTGCACCGCAGCTCGCCGAAGTTTTGCCAACTACATCGGGCAGCGTGACGGCGCGGGGGACCGCAAGTGGCGAGTTCTCGGCGCCGGACGTACGCGCCGACGTGACGGCGAGTGATCTGAAATTTTCAAACGGCCAAACCATTGACAGCATCGTGGCGTCGGTCACAGGTGGCGTCGCCGCAACTGCGCCGTTGGCTGTGATGATCAAGTTGGCGGGACATCGCGCGCCCAATTCTGACGCGTCGCTTGCGAGCGCAACGCTGATTGCGCGCGGCGTTACATCGGATCACACGCTGGAATTAAATGGCACGACACTGTCACGACAGCCGGTTCGGATTGTCGCCAACGGCGGCTGGCGTTCCGGCCCCGCGGAAGCGTATGGCTGGCGTGGAACACTAATCGCGGCCGAAAGTGGCATGCCTCTCGAGCTGCGCTTATCGGAGCCCGCGCCGGTTGCAATCGCCGCAGGTTCGTTCATGTTCGGGCCCGCGCGCTTCGACGCTCGAGGCACTCAGTTTTCCGCGGTTGAAGTTCAGCTGCGAGATGGAAAGTGGCGCACGACAGGCACGTTTGATGGATTGAAGCCGCAAGCGCTTGGCGCACGAGCGACTACTGCACGTCGAGTCGTGCGCACCGGTAGCCGCGAACGTCCGCTGCTGACGTTACGGGGTCGATGGGAACTCGAGTTAGCCGAGGCGCTGTCCGGTGTTGTCATTGTCGAACGCACTGCAGGCGACATTTACGGCGGCATTGATGCGCTCAATCCGGTTGGCATCAGCGATCTCGGAGCCGCACTGAGCATCCTGAATAACCGAGTGACGGGCACGGCCTACGTGCGCGGCAAGGCACTGGGTCGGCTGGATGCGACGATCGATGCATACGTCGATACCAGCGGTGGTGTGCAGGTTGCCCGCAATCGCCCGTTTCGAATCGACATCGACGCGGTGTTGCCCGAACTCGGTTGGATGGGCCCGTTGATCGGTGACAGCGTGCAGGTTGAAGGCGCGGGCAGCATCAAGACCACCATTTCGGGAACGCCCGCCGAACCAACGGCTTCTGGGCCGATTCGCGCCAGCGGGCTGCGCATCGCGTATGTCGAGCAAGGCCTGCGGCTCGAAGACGGAACGCTCGTCGCAAATCTCGAGGACGGCGTCCTGGTGGTCAATGAGCTCGTTTTCACGGGCAGGCCGCGCGTGGCGCCTGACGACAAGCGTGCAGCGGAAAGTGTGAGCTTCGATAACCCCGGGCATCTGCGCGCCGAAGCGCGCATCGCGCTACGGACATTGACCGGTAGCGTCGGCATTCGCGCGGATCGGCTGCCGGTGTTGCAACGGCGCGATCGATGGATGGTTCTTAGCGGCGAGGGGGGAATCACGCTGGCGCCGGCGCACGCCGATCTGTACGCGAAGCTGCAGGTCGACGGTGCCTACATCGATTTCTCGCGCTTGCGCGGCGCGCGCAGCCTGCCGAGCGACGTCGTGATTGTGCGCGCCGAACAACCGCCGAAAGCCGACACCGCAGTGGATGTCACGCTCGATATTCGGGGCGACCTTGGGAGCCGTTTCTACATTCGCGGCGCCGGTCTCGAAGCTCGACTGGACGGCGCACTCGACATCTCAGGCCGCCCAGGCCAGTTGCTGGCCGAAGGCAACGTCCGAACCCGGAGCGGAACGTATCAGGGCTACGGTCAGCGCCTGCAGATTCAGCGCGGCATCCTGACGTTTCAAGGCCCGATCGAAAATCCGGCGCTAAACGTTCTGGCGGTGCGCACCGGACTGCCGGTCGAAGTCGGTGTGTCGATCGGCGGCACCGCAGCGCGCCCCATTGTGCGGCTGTATTCCGACCCATCGATGACGGATGTTGAAAAGCTCAATTGGCTGGTGCTTGGACGGCCTCCCGGTGCTGCGGGCGATGGCGGTCAAGAGCGCGCGCTGCTGTCGGCTGCCGCCAGCGCACTTTTTGCGGGACAAGTTGATAGTTCCAGCGCTACCTTGATGCATTCGCTCGGCATTGATGAGATCAGTTTGCGCCCGGGCCAAGACAGTGCATCGATACTGCCTCGCGAAACAGTGGCGGGCACCTTACGAAGCGCTACCGGCACGACTGCGGCCAGCGATTTTGTTGCAATCGGCAAACGCTTGACGGATGAACTGTATCTGACGGTCGAGCAAGCGATCACCGGCGCCTCGACCTACGTCGCGCTGAATTACCAGCTCAGCCGACGCTTATCGTTGATTGCCCGCACCGGCACGACGACCGCGCTCGATCTTGTTTACTCAATTGCGTTTGATTAAGTGCCCTGCTTCCAGCGGTCGCGCGCATCAGCATCGCTGTCTCGAGCATCGACCCACCGCACGCCTGTGTCGGTGCTTTCCTTTTTCCAGAACGGCGCGTCTGTCTTCAAGTAGTCCATCACGAACTGGCACGCAGCGAATGCGTCTCCTCGGTGCGAGCTCGCAGTCGCCACAAGCACGATCTGGTCGGTCGGTGCTAGCGTGCCAACGCGGTGAATCACCAGGACATCGAGCAGACTCCAGCGTGCCCTAGCTTGCTCCGCAATACTGGCCAGCGATTTCTCGGTCATGCCGGGATAGTGTTCGAGCGTGATCGAGCCGACTGCAGTGCCGTCGTTCAAATCGCGCACGATGCCGATAAAGCACGCGACTGCGCCTACCTTTGGATTGTTCGCACGCAATCGAGCGATCTCGACGCCGATGTTGAAATCCTCGTGCTGCACACGCACAGTCATTAACCGCCCGTCACAGGAGGAAAGAACGCGACTTCGGCGCCGTCGTGCAGCATTTGCCAATCCTCCGCCATCGCTTGATCAACCGCTACGCGCACACGGCGCGTGTCAGCGAAGGCTTCTCGCCAAGGTTCGCCGCGCTGTGTCAGCCATTCGCGCAGCTGCGCGACGGAATTGATGCCGTCCGGTGCGTTGATGGTTTCATCGCCGCGCCCCACGCGTTCGCGGAGCGCCGCAAAGTAGAGCACGCGCAGCTTCATGAAAGCAGCTCGGAAAAGGGCAGGAAGCGAACGATATCCCCCGACCGAATCAAATGATCGGAGGGATTGTCGATCAGCCCGTCAGCCCATGAGACCGACGTCAGCACCGAAGAGTTTTGATTCGGAAAAATATCGAGTCCACCCTTGTCGTTCAGGCGAGCCCGCATGAACTCTCGTCGCCGACTCGATTGCAGCCAATCAAAATCGGCGCGCACGAAAATAGTGCGCAGGGCCTCGGCTCTGCCCTGCCGCTGAAGAACGAAGGGGCGCGCAAAGAGGACGAAAGTCACGAAGCTCGATACCGGATTGCCCGGCAGCCCAATGAAGGGCACGTTGCGTACGCGTCCAAAGGCCAGCGGCTTGCCGGGCTTCATCGCGATTTGCCAGAGATCGAGCGAACCCTCGGCCTCGACAGCCGGCTTGACATGGTCCTCCTCACCCACCGAAACACCGCCGGAAGAGATGATCAAGTCCGCGTCGGCGGCTGCGTTTACGAGCGCAGCACGCGTGCTCTGCAAATCATCCGGCACGATGCCAAGGTCATTGACCTCGCACCCCAACAATTCGAGCAAGCCGCGCAGCATGAAGCGATTGGAGTTGTAGATGCGCCCCGGGGGCAGCGGATCACCCGGCATCACCAGCTCATCGCCGGTAAAGAACGTCGCGACGCGCAGCGTTCGATGGACCGTGAGGCGGGCCGCTCCGATCGACGCAGCGAGCGCGCAATGCTGCGGTTTCAGGCGCACGCCCGGCTTTAGTACGACGTCGCCGCGCGCGATGTCCATTCCGGCTTTTCTAATCGCTTCGCCGCGAGTCGGCCGTTCGGTCAACGTCACCTTGTCGCCGGCTGCATTGCACTTCTCCTGCATAATGACCGCGTCTGCTCCCGCGGGTATCGGAGCGCCGGTAAAGATGCGGGCCGCGGTACCCGGCGCCAGTGCAACGCCCAGTTGGCCGGCGGCAATGCGCTGGTTGACCGGCAGCGTGACAGGAACGGCGGGAACGTCCACCGTACGTACCGCATAGCCATCCATCTGCGAGTTGTCGAGCGGCGGGACGTCGATCGCGGACACAACTGCCGTCGCAAGCACGCGACCATTCGCCTGCATTGTGT
>DATEOP010000059.1:0-8532 GCA_035274065.1 Burkholderiaceae bacterium | reverse complement strand
TGTTCTTCGGTTGTGAGCAGCTCGTACGACCAGTCGACCAGTGCGCGCAATGTCTGCTGTCGCTGCTGCAGGACGCGCGAGCCGCCTGTCAGCAGCTTGTAGCGGTCGTGCAGACGTGAATTGATGTCGGCGACGGAGAGCGCGCGAATCCGCGCCGCCGCGAGCTCGAGCGCGAGCGGAATGCCTTCCAGTCGCGCAACCAGTTCCGCCACTGCCGGAGCCTCGCGTTCGGTGAGCGCGAAACTCGGCTTGTGCTGGCGTGCGCGCTCAACGAACAGCCGCACGGCTGTCGATCGCCACACGGCAGCAATTCCATCGCCACGCGCAGGCACCGGCAGCGGCCGCAGCAGATAGCACTGCTCGCCTGGCGCGTGCAGCGGCTCGCGGCTGGATGACAGGATGCGTACCCGCGGGGCCATCTTGATAATGGCGCTCGCCATCTGCGCCGCTGCAGCGACCACTTGCTCGCAGTTGTCGAGGATCAGCAGTGCACGGCGGTTTCTCAGGTGCGCGCAAACCGTCTGCAGCAACGGCTGACCCGGCTCTTCACGCACACCGAGCACTTGCGCGGCAGCGCTGACAATCAGCGCCGGATCGCTGATCGGCGCGAAGTCAAGGAACCACACACCGTCCGGAAAATCATGGATCTGCTGTGCAGCGACCTGCAGCGACAGACGCGTCTTGCCCAACCCACCCATGCCGACCAGGGTCAGCATGCGAGTGGTGCCGAGCAGGCGCTTGACTTCTTCCAGCTCGCGCTCGCGGCCGATAAACGACGTTGCCTGGTAAGGCAGGTTATTCGGGATTTCATTGACTGGCAGCCACCAGTCGCCCATCCACACAACGCGATGCGCCTTGTCGCTATCTGCCGGTGCAACGAATTGCGCGTCCGTTCCGGCGACTTCAAACAGCTCGATGGGATCGGACACACCCTTGATCTGCCAATGCCCGTGGGAGACCAGCTTGTGTGCGCACGTACCGAGTGCCTCGCGAGCCGCGGCCGACAACAGCGTCTGTCCTCCGCTTGCAAGCGCCATGACTCTGGCTGCGATGGGCTTCGCGAGCCCTTCGACCTCGAGCGGCTTTGCACCGCGGGCGATATCGTCGGGCGCGTTCTCACGTAGCGTTACCGGTCCGACATGCACACCGGCGCGCGCTGCGAGTGGAGTCGACATCGTGGCCAGCGCAGCGTGGTACGCGAGCGCATAGCCAACAGCATCCGCGCAGTTGTCGAACAAGAGCAGCATGCCATCGGTCTTGTCGATCTCGCGTCCGTGCCACGGCCCGAGCAACGCGCGCGAGACTCGGTCGTGCTCCGCCCAGATCTCGGCCATCGCACTGTCGCCGAGCTTCTCGGCCAGCCGAGTGCTGTCCACCACATCTGTCAACAGCAAGGCCTTGATCGCACTCATGTCGCAGCCGGCAGATGGGACCTCATGATGCGATGAGGCTTCGTCATGCAATGAGTCTACCTGCGGAAGGCTGTGCTCTTTGTGAAGCGCCTCTTCAGACATGTCCACGTTTGCAACCAAGCGCTGCACTGTATTAAATCGATAGCCGCGATGGTCATACTGGTATTCTTTCCAGTATGGTCCGCAAGATCGTTTGCCCCGTCTGCGAAAGCGAGCGTTTCCGTACGGTTGTCGTCAAACTGCCGACGGGCAAAGACCGGGTAACCGAGTTCGAGGCGTGCCGCAGATGCGCCACCGTATTTCACCGGCCGGAACATCGGTCTGCAATCGCCTCACCTGAAATCACCGACTTCGCTTCGCATGTGTCGGTCGATGTATCGGGCACTATTGCGAAATCGTTTCCCGATCCCAACAGTGCAACCGTGGATGTGCAGAGCGCGCATTACCAAGACCCGACTTTTGGCCGCCTGGTGCTGATTTATAAGCGGCGACAAGCAGTTGGCACAGGTGACACCGGGATGAAGTGGCAATTGGTCGAAGCGAAGCGACTCGCGGAGTAACACGATGTGTGGCAGATACGACCTTAACGAAACGGGCAGGCGCATCCGGGTCAAGTTCAATGTCGACCAGCTTCCGATAATCGAGCCGAGCGATGATGTGCGCCCGACCGAGATGCGTCCGATCGTGCGTTTAACACGTCACGGCGACGCACGCGAATGTGTGCTCGCGCGCTGGGGGCTCGTGCCGCATTGGGCAAAGGACATCAAGTTCGGAACGAAGTGCATCAACGCGCGATCCGAGAATGCGGCCACGATGGCTCCCTTCAAAGATGCGTTCAAGCGCAAGCGTTGCTTGATACCGGCGACTGCTTTTTACGAGTGGACTGGCGAGAAAGGGCAGAAGACGAAGTGGCGCATTACCGTCAAAAACGAGCCCTTGTTCGCCTTCGCAGGGTTATGGGAGTGGTGGCGCGACCCGACCAAACCCGACACGCCGGGCATCGAGACTTACACCATCCTGACGACGGAACCGAACGACCTGCTCTCGGACTTTCACGACCGCATGCCCGTGATCGTCATGGAGAAAGACTACGACGCATGGCTCGAAGATGGCGCGCCGGAGTTGCTGCGGCCGATTCCGAGCGAGATGGTTGAGATTTCGAGAGCTTGATGCAACTCGCGCAGAGTGCGATTTATGTTGCAGTGAAGCGCTCGTCCGCTGTTACTGACATGCAGTCTCAGGCAACAGAGTTCGGCCGCTTGCCTCTGTTGCACTGGACCTTCCTGTAACTAGGTAACCGGCCGCCACTACTGTCATCCATGCACGTTCGAGCTGTAGAACATGGTTTCGCTCGGATTGAGCTGCAATTGCCCGTCAAGTGTTCCGTCCGCCGGCATCCGCGCAACGGAATGATCGCTGCCAGCATCGATAATCCCGTTGCTTGACGCCGACGGTTGTTGCCATGCCGTATGCACGGTAATGGCAAGAATCGCAACGAAAACCACTATGAGTGCGAAACAGCGTGCCAGCATGCGGTTGCGAAGTGCCATTGCCAGCAACGGGTCGTCGGACGAGTTATTAAATTGATTCATGTGACCTCCTAGGCGTAATCCATTGGTTAAGTAGCATCGATACTTCCGTCCCAAGGCCTCTGTGATGGAAATTCAGCCGCCTCAGTTGGGAACACGCCATTCCCATGGCCGATCCGGACATCAGCATTCAACGCACGTTCATCTAGTCCAACTAAACTGTGCGCCCCATGGCGGCGGACATCGATCTCACGGCATCGAGTTGGAGAACGTTCAGCACGCTGCTGGACCGCGCGCTCGAGCTGCCACCCGAAGAACGGCTAGCTTGGGTCGATACGCTCGGTGCTGAGCATGAGCAGCTGAAGCCAGCGCTGTGGTCGTTGCTGCAACGGGCGGACAGTGTCGTCGCCGTCAATTGGCTTGACGCTCTGCCGCACTTAACACTTGCGGCGGCTGCGCTGGACGATCCGGAGTTGCACGCTGCTGCCGTGATCGGTCCGTATCGGTTACTGCGTGAACTTGGTGTCGGCGGGATGGGCGCGGTATGGCTCGCCGAACGCGCCGACGGAACGCTGAAGCGTCAGATCGCGTTGAAGCTGCCGCGTGCCATCTGGTCGACCGGCCTCGCCCAGCGCATGGCACGTGAGCGCGACATCCTGGCTTCGCTTGAGCACCCGAACATCGCACGGCTGTATGACGCGGGCACCGACACGCAGGGCCGCCCGTATTTGGCGCTTGAATATGTAGAAGGCCAGCAGATAGATGTCTATTGCCGCGAGGGCTCTCTGAGCATCAGGCAGCGGCTGCAACTGTTGCTTGACGTCGCTCGCGCGGTGACTTACGCGCATAGCCGGCTCGTCATTCATCGCGACCTGAAGCCCGGCAACATTTTGGTGACTGCCGACAGCCAGGTGCGGCTGCTCGATTTCGGCATCGCCAAGCTGATGGAAGGAGACAGCGCGCACGAGACGCAGCTCACGCAGTTGGCCGGCCGCGCGTTGACACTCGATTACGCAAGCCCGGAGCAGATTCGCGGCGAGCCGATTGGCACAGCCAGCGATGTCTACTCGCTCGGCGTCGTCGCCTACGAGGTGCTTACGGGCACGCGGCCGTATCGGCTCAAGCGCGGTAGCGCGGCCGAGCTCGAAGAAGCGATTACCAGCGGTGATGCCCCAGTTGCTAGCGCGAGTGCCAGCGAGCCGACGGCCAGGAAAGAACTAAGGGGCGACCTCGACGCGATTCTCGCCACAGCACTTCGCAAGGTTCCCGACCAACGTTACGCAAGCGTCGACGCCTTTGCGCAAGACATCGAGCGTCACCTGCGTGGCGAGCCGGTGCAGGCGCGGCCAGACAGCAGCAGCTACCGCCTGCGCAAATTCGTTGGGCGCAACCGGCTTGCGGTCGGCGCCGCGCTGATCATCGCCGCGACACT
Source organism: Burkholderiaceae bacterium (assembly GCA_035274065.1). Lineage (GTDB taxonomy): Bacteria > Pseudomonadota > Gammaproteobacteria > Burkholderiales > Burkholderiaceae_F > JACCZX01. Next base: position 4,159 of record DATEOP010000059.1, on the reverse strand, counting down.
CGTCGCCGGCGTGATCGGCACGATGTGGCAGGCGATCGAGGCGGAGCGGCAGCGCAGCGCAGCCCTGCAGCAGCGCGATCGCGCACAGGTGCTGCTAGGCCGCAACGAGGCGATTTCCGATTTCGTCGGCGTGATGTTCAGCCAGGCGCTGCCCGCCGGCCAAGCCAAGGTCGTGCAGGAAATGCTCGAACGCAGCGAACGTCTGATCGACACCGAATTCGCCGATCAGCCGGCGCAGCAGGCCGAGGTGCTGCGCGTGCTCGGGTCGTACTACACACAGCTCAGCCTGCCGAGCAAGCACTACGAGCTGCTGACGCGCGCGCGAGCCATCGTCGAGCGCGTTCCCGACCGCTCGCTGCAAGCGCGGCTCGACTGCGACCTCGGTCGCGCCGCGTCGCTCGTCGGCAAGCATGATGAAGGCGCGCAGCTGCTCGAGCGCTGGGGCGCCGCGACCGACATCGAGCCCGCCGTCGCGGTCGGCTGCCTACGATCGCGTGCGCAACTTGCGCAGAGCGCATACGACCCGGCGGGCGCGCTGCGCTACGCCGAGGCCGGGCTGGAGCGACTGCGTGCGTCGGGGGCGGCGAGGACGCGCACCGAGGCGACACTGCTCGGCGACGTGGCGTTCGCCCAGCACCTCGTCGGCCGCAACGCCGAAGCCGACCGCGCCTATCAGGCAGCGCTCGAACAGCTACGCGCGCTGGGCGCGGCGCAAAGTCTCGACGCGCTGCGACTGACGATCGACCGTGGCGTCGTCCGCTACGCGATGAGCGACTACCGTGGCGGCATCGAGCTGTTAGAGCAAGGGCTTGCGATCACCGAGCGACAGGGACGCGTACCTCCGGGTCTGCTTGCAAACCTCGCATTCGGACTGGAGCAGCTCGGTCGATACGACGAGGCGTTGCGTTCCTACGAGCGCGCGCACGAAGCGGCGCGCGCGAGCGGCTTCGTCGCCGGTGAGGCGTACGCGCTTGTTGGGCGTGCTTCGGTGCTGACATCCCTCGGTCAGGTCGAGCCGGCTCAGGCGAGCCTGCGGCAGGCCGAGGCGCCGATGCAGACGTTGCCACCGGCGCACTCGGCGCGCATACGGAGCGCCCTCGCGCAGGCGAGGATCGATATCGCGCGCGGCGACGACGCGTCGGCGGAGCAGCGCTACGCCGCGGTTATCGATCGTTTGCTCGCGCAGAAGGCGTCGACGCCGACGCTCGTCACCGCGTACCGCGGACGCGCGGAAGCGACGCTACGCCGGGGCGACGCTGCGCGCGCGCTCGACGACGCCGAGGCCGCGGTCGCTTTAGCGCGCAAGCTGCAGGGGTCGAATGCGCACTCCGACGTCACCGGACTGGCCTTTCTGACGCTGGCGCGCGTACTACACGCTAGTGGCGCCGCCGAGCGCTGGCCGCAGGCGGCATTGACGGCGCACGCCGAGCTCGAACCCACGCTCGGCGCCGACCATCCTCAGACTCGCGCCGCGGGCGAACTCGCCGCGCAGCGCTGACTTGGCGCGCGGCAAGATGAGGCAGTGGGACTAGCGTTGAGCAACCTGCGCGAGATCGATTGACGCAGCGTAATGGATCATGCCGATCGCATCAGTGGCTTTTGTAAGCGTGACGGCCGATGCAGCAATCAGCACTGCAGCAAACGCTCTCTTCAGGTGGACGACCGAAATTCTGTGAGCGGCTGACACACCCGGCGGTGCCAACAACGCCGCGCTTACCGCGATCATTAAAGCCGCCGGAAAGTGAACGAGGCCGACCAGTTCTGAAGAGCTCGTCGACAACATAGCGGCTGATGCAGTCGCGAAACTCGCGCCACCAGCAAGCGCAATTGCCAAACCCACCGCGCTCGACACAGCAACTGCGCGTTTCATCTCGACGCCCGCTGCCAGCAGATATGGCACAGTAAGGCTGGCCCCACCGACGCCGGCGATCGATGCAAACGCTCCGATCAGAGCACCGATTGCCGGCGCCGGCAGCGCGCTGACAGCGCGTGCAGCGCAACCCGTAACGTTGCTGTTGACCGGTGCGCCGCGCACGACTCTTAGTGCAAGCCAGCCGGCGTAAACCGCAAAACCGATTGCTACCCAGCGCCCGCTTGCAGCGGCGGCAAGCTGCGAGCCAATGACCGCGCCCACCGCTGCGGCTGGACCTAGTCGGCGCACCCACCTAGTATCGAGCGCGCCGCGCCGATACTGCGCAAGCACCGCGGAACATGCAGTCGGGATCATCGCCGCAAGCGAGGTTGCAACGGCGACTTTTGGCACAATCGCGGGATCGATGCCAACTGCTGGCAGCATCAGCATCAGGACGGGCACCATGACGAGGCCGCCGCCGATTCCGAGTAAACCAGCCAGGAAGCCGCTCAGTACGCCTGCTAAGACCAAAACCAGATAAGCGGTCATCGTGCCCTCCTGATTGCGCGGCCTGAATTGACTGCGCTTACTAGGGACACGACGTGCGGATCAGAAACCGGACATCGCCAGGGCGAGGGCATGCCCAACTCAAGCTATAGCGGGCGTCCGCCCACCAGATGCCGGTAGCATCCGCCGAGCAGGCGGCGATGGGCGACATCACAGAACTCTTACATCAGGCGCGCATCGGCGACCAGTCGGCGCTCGATGCTCTGTTCACCGAACTCCATCCGGAGCTGCGTCGACTAGCGCACGCCCGATTGGCAGGCGGTGGTCGTCACACGCTGCTCGAGACGGCGGTGCTGGTCAATGAGTGCTATCTAAAGTTAGCAGGCGCCGACCGGCTCGCGATCAACGATCGCTCACACTTCATGGCGTATGCGTCGCACGTGATGCGTTCGATCATCGTCGACTTCGCGCGCGGTCGGATGCGTGAGCGTCGCGGCGGCGACTCGCCGCACGTCACGCTAAACACCGAGCTTGTCCAAGGCCTGCCGGCCGGTGACGAACAAATCTTGGCCATCCATGAAAGTCTGCAGGCGCTGGAGGCGCGTGAGCCACGGCTGGCGCAGGTGGTCGAGATGCGCTATTTCGGCGGCTTGAACGAGCAGGAGATCGCCGCAGCGCTCGGCGTCACCGACCGAACAGTGCGGCGAGACTGGGAAAAGGCACGTCTACTGCTCGCTGATGCGTTGCGAGGATAGAACTTAAGCCGAGTGATCATGGCATTACTGATGGCAGGCTTGTGCATTGCGCTTGCTACGACTTTACTGTTCGTCAACGCGCTCGGTTTAGTGTTGTTTATCTTGGGATGCCGTGCCATGCCTGCTTTCTACGCCGTGCGCAAGAAATAAGGTTTCATGGTGAATCACGTTCGAAATATTGCACTGATTGGACTCGCGCTTGCGCTGTGCGGGTGCGCCGCCGTGATGGATGCACGGGTCGAGCGGGCAATCGCTTCGGAGCTGCCGCGCGTGGTGGGGCCCGCGGCGCGTTATGACGTCGACGTCGAAGGTGCGCGCGAAAACGGCGACGTTGCTGAGATCCGGCGAGTGCAAGTCATCGGCTCGCGCGTGGCGCGTGAAAAATCCCCGGTGATCGATCGGATCGACGTCACGATGTCCGACGTCGTTTTCGACCGTCAGGAGAAACGCGTGCTGAGCCTCGGCTCGGCCGATGCGAACCTGCGCTTGCTGCCGTCGGACCTCGCCGCATTTCTGGATGCCAAGCCCGGCCTGGACAACGTAATCGTCACGCTGTACCCGCCGTATGAACTCACGATCGAAACGCAGTTTGCGGTGGCTGGCTTTTCTCTACCCCGAGTCTCGAGCGCAAAAATCCGCGGACGATTAGTCGTCAGTAACGGCAAACTGATGATGGAAGTCGCAGATCTGCGCGTGGCCGGGTTTCCCGTGGGTACGGTTCCGGCCATCATCGTCGAGACGCTCGTTAATCCGCTGGTTGATTTGTCTTCCGCGCCGGTAGGGGCACGAGTGACCTCGGTGCAGATCATGCAAGACGCTGTACTGCTTGCGGCATCGAGCGCATCGCTCGATCGCGCTCCGACGGCTCGGTTGGTGCATCAATAGCCACTCCAAGCCCGCATCCGTGTCGTACGCTCTCCGCATCATGCGGAGGATCTATGCATCTGAAGGGCTCATGTCATTGCGGCGCTGTGAAGTTCAGTCTGCAATCGGATTCGCCGGTGCCGTTCATGCACTGCCACTGCTCGATCTGCGTCAAAACCGC
>DATEOP010000058.1:0-5440 GCA_035274065.1 Burkholderiaceae bacterium | reverse complement strand
ACCTAGTTGCGGAGCAGCATAGTTAGGCTTCCCGCGCGCTGGAGCTTGGGTCAAGCATCGGCCTTGCACTTGATTTACTTTCAAGAAACATCACATAACTCATTGATTCAAATCTAGCATTTGGTGATTCCTTCTAGCATAGGTATAGGCTTTTTGCGCGTCAACTGTTAGGATGTCCGCTTGCCGCCAATCTATTGCAGTGCAAGATCGCAGTGGTCACTACTTTTCCCAACTCGCCGTTTCAATTGCACCAGCCATTTGCACCGGCAGGCGATCAGCCAGGTGCTATCGCACGCCTAAGTGAAGGGTTGACTGACGGTCTCGCGTTTCAGACTTTGCTCGGTGTCACCGGCTCGGGCAAGACCTACACGATGGCACACGTCATCGCGCAGGCCGGTTGTCCGACGTTGGTGCTTGCCCCCAACAAGACGCTCGCCGCGCAGTTGTATTCGGAGATGCGCGAATTTTTTCCGAACAACGCGATCGAGTATTTCGTTTCTTACTACGACTACTACCAGCCCGAGGCGTACGTTCCCTCGCGGGATCTATATATCGAGAAAGACAGCAGCATCAACGAGCACATCGAGCAGATGCGCTTGTCGGCAACGAAGTCGCTGCTCGAGCGGCGCGATGTGGTCATTGTCGCGACGGTGTCCGCTATCTACGGCATTGGCGATCCGTCTGATTATCACTCGATGGTGTTGACGCTGCGGCACAACGACCGTCTGAGTCAGCGCGACATCATCGTCCGGCTGACTCAGATGCAATACAAGCGTAGTGACATGGATTTCACTCGCGGCACGTTTCGAGTGCGCGGTGACACCATCGATATTTTTCCTGCGGAACACGCCGAGTTGGCGGTAAGAGTGGATCTATACGATGACGAGGTCGATTCGATTCAGTTGTTCGATCCGCTGACGGGTCGTGTACGACAAAAGATTCCGCGCTTTACGTTGTACCCGTCATCGCACTACGTCACGCCTCGACAAAACGTTTTGCGTGCAATCGAAACGATCAAGGAAGAGCTGAAAGAGCGAATCGAAACTTTTGTGGCGCAAGGCAAGCTGGTCGAGGCGCAGCGGATCGAGCAGCGAACGCGCTTCGATATCGAGATGTTGAACGAGCTTGGCTTCTGCCGCGGGATCGAGAATTACACGCGGCATATCTCGGGTTCGATGCCGGGCGAGCCGCCGGCAACACTAGTCGACTATTTGCCGCCTGACGCACTGATGATCATCGACGAATCGCACGTCACGATTCCACAGCTGGGTGGCATGTACCGGGGTGACCGTGCTCGGAAGGAAACGCTGGTTGAATTCGGATTTCGTCTGCCGTCGGCACTCGACAATCGGCCGCTGCGCTTCGACGAGTTCGAGCGCAAGATGCGGCGCTCGATTTTTGTTTCCGCAACGCCTGCTGCTTACGAGCTTGAGCATTCGTCACAGGTGGTCGAGCAGTTGGTACGGCCGACCGGCCTGGTTGATCCGCAGATTCAGGTCCGTCCCGCACGTACGCAGGTCGACGACGTGCTGTCGGAGATCAAGCTGCGCACCGATCAGGGCCATCGGGTGTTGATCACAACGCTCACGAAACGCATGGCTGAAGACCTAACCGAATTTCTAACCGAACACGGGGTCAAGGTGCGCTACCTGCACTCGGATATCGACACGGTTGAGCGCGTCGAGATTATTCGAGACCTGCGTGCGGGCGTCTTTGACGTGGTTGTCGGTATCAATTTGCTGCGAGAAGGTCTCGATCTTCCCGAAGTCTCGCTGGTGGCGATTCTGGATGCCGACAAGGAAGGCTTCCTGCGTTCCGAGCGTTCGTTGATCCAGACTGTCGGCCGCGCGGCGCGCCACCTGAATGGGATGGCAATCATGTACGCGGACAAGGTGACCGAGTCTATGCAGCGCGCGATCGACGAAACCGATCGACGACGCGAGAAGCAGGCGCTGTTCAATGCCGCCAATGACATCACGCCACGCAGCATCGTGAAGGACGTGCGCGAAATGATCGACGGTGTGTACGACGCGACCGCGTCCCGTCACGACCTCAAGGCGGCTTCAGCTGCAGCCGAGTACGAGGTCATGTCCGAAAAACAGGTCTCGCGAGAGATTAAGCGCCTGGAAAAGCAGATGTTCGAGCACGCCAAGAACCTCGAGTTTGAGAAAGCAGCTCGCGTCAGGGATCAACTCGCATTGCTTAAAGAGCAGGTGTTTGGGTCAGGCGGAACGACGAACGTCGTGGCTCTAGTCCCCGGGGAGAGGGCCGCATGATGGCTGCGTCTTGTCTCCCGGCGGCTCGCCCCGACGTTTGTATTGAGTCAGGTGGCGCGAACTTTGCCAAGGCTGGTGGGTCTTCTGGAACGATGGGGTAGGAGTTCGGCCACAGATTAGGGTTTATCAGGGCTATTAGGAGCCCGGGGCGGTTGGGACCGCCACTTGAAAAGGCGAATGGGTATGACAAAAGTTCTTTTCGTTTGCATGGGCAACGTCTGCCGGTCACCTATTGCGGAGGGGGTTTTCCGCAAGATGGTGCGCGACGCCGGTATCGAAGACATCGTTCAGATCGGCTCGGCCGGAACACACGCGTATCACGTCGGCGAACCCCCCGATGTCCGCGGCCAGCAAGCGGCCCGCAAGCGGGGTTACGAGCTGACGGATCTGCGCGCGCGCCAGATCACACAGTCGGATTTTCATGAGTACGACCTGATCCTGGCGATGGACTGGGAAAACCTGTCGCTGCTTCAGCAGCAGTGCCCGCGCCAGCAGAAACACAAGCTGCATTTGTTGATGCGCTACGCGGGCGAATTCGATGCGGCGACCGTCCCGGATCCTTATTACGGTGGACCGGAAGGCTTCGGTACGGTGCTCGACTATGTTGAGGACGCCTGTCAGGGATTGCTCGAAGTCGTGCGCAAGCGGGCGACGATGTACGCCGCCGCCTAGGCATCGTTTTAACAGTTAAGGCGCCGCTAATCCGGCGCCTTTTTTATTCTTTTTTATTTGATGAGCCCGCAACACGTTCTCGATTTCTGGTTTGGAGTGCCGGGCGATCCGGACTATGGCAAAGCACGGCCGTTTTGGTTTACGAAGTCTGCAGCAACCGACCAGCTTGTCCGCGAGCGCTTCAGCGGCACCGTCGAGGAAGCGTTGCGCGGCGGGTTGGACGACTGGGCGGCAACGCCAAGTGGCGCGCTAGCCTTGATCCTGGTGCTCGACCAGTTCACGCGCAATATGTTCCGCGACTCGCCACGCGCTTTTGCGGGCGACACGCAAGCATTGCGGCTGGCATCTAACCTGGTCGATCGCCATGATGACCGGCGCCTGGCGCCGCTCGAGAGGTGGTTTGCGTATATGCCATTCGAGCACTCGGAGTTCATCAACGATCAGATCGAATCGGTGCGACTGTTCGAGCAACTTGCGAAGGACGGGCTGCAGGAGCCGCTGGCCTGGGCAATCAAGCACTACGAGGTCATCAAGCGTTTCGGCCGCTTTCCTCACCGCAACTCAATCCTCGAACGTGAATCGACGCCAGACGAAATCGAGTTCCTGAAAGAGCAGGGCTCACGTTTCTAGGCGTCAATCCTCGATTTCGGCTCTGGCCTGTTCCACGTCTAGTTTTTCCATCGCATCGATCGCATCCATCGCGGCCGCCTCAGCGTAGAGCTGCTCGGCCTGCTTCAGCGCTTTATTGCCCTCAAGCATCACTAGCCCGTTGGCATACTCGATGCGCGCAATCGCCGAGTCGGGATTGAGCTTCAACGCCGTCTGGTAGTTCTTCAACGCGGCGTCTTTTTTTGCACCGTAAGTCAATCCACCGATCATCGCGCCAACTTTGTCAATGACCTCCGCGTGATAGGCGCCTAACGCGATGTGCGCATCCGCGTGCTTGGGTGCGAGCTTGATCGTAGTTTCGAGCGCGGTCTTGACCTTGCCGCCGATGCCTTGCGCCAGTGCCTTCGCGATTGAAATGCCCTGCGCATAACGCCCCAGCGCGTACGCTTGCCAGTAGTACGCATTCGCATTCTTGGGTTGGTCGCGCTGCAGCTTCTCTGCACGCGTCGCAACTTCCTCGAACAGTTCGAGCTTTCTCTTGTCGTTCGTTTCCAGGTAATTCGCATAGATTGCCTGCGACTTGTTGGCGACATTCACACCATCGGCACCCCCCTTCGCGCCTAGTTCGGTAGCGCCATGAAAATCGCCCGCATGAAATGCAATCCATGCATCGACAACGGCGTCACTTTTCGGAAAGGGTTCCGCGTCTCCCTTATGCAGGCGATCCCACGACTTCTTGAGTGACGCCCGCGTGTATTCGAATTTCTTGTCCGCGTGCGGAAACTTGGTCCATCCCTTCGCCATCCGTGTCTCCTGTTGTTGTTATCGCTAGTTCCCCAGATATTCGACGGCCAGTCTCTCGAACAGCGCACGTGCGTCACCGCGCAAATAGGGCGCGGTTAACGCCATCGTCTGGTAGCAGCCACGTTGCAGGGCTTCGCCGACCACTGCCGGCTCGTTGGAGCGACGCGGGTCGAGGACGTACGAGTACGAAAGCCAATAGGTCGCCACCACGACCATGTTGGTTGCCAGCGCCTCAAGCTCGCGAGCATTGGCGCTTAGTTCGTCGGCCTTCTGCAGCCCTTCGCACAGTCGTCGGGCTACCTGGACTTTCTCGTTCAGCAGTTCCTTGAACTTGATTTCAAGCGTCCTGTTGTTCGCCAGTAGGTTATTTAGATCGCGGTAGAAGAAACGGTACTTCCAGATCTGCTCGAAGAGCAGGTGCAGAAATAACCATGCGTCCTCGACGTTTGCCGATCGCCCGGTTGGCACGGCCAGTAACTGATCCATCTCCCGATCGAACTCCTGGAAGATGCAGTTGATGATGTCGTCTTTGTTCTTGAAGTGGTAGTAGAGATTGCCCGGCGAGATTTTCATCTCGTCCGAGATCAAAGTAGTGTTGACGTTGGGCTCACCGAAATCGTTGAAGAGCCGCAGAGCGACGTCAAGAATGCGTTCGCGTGTCCGGCGCGGCTTGCGATCCATCACTGAAGAATAGCGCGGCGCTTGACCTTCTCATGGAACTGCGGCCGCCGCCGCGCCAGACGAGCGCAACAAGTTAAGCGGCGGCCTTCTTCGCACGTTTCAAGGAAGTCTTGCGAGCTGGCTTTGCTCGCGTGGCGGACGCCACACTTCGGCTCAGCTCTTCGACGCGCTTGGCAAGCGCGTTGATTTCCCGATTGGTCGGCACGCTCAAGCGATTCAGCGCGCGCTCGACACGTGCTTCGAATACACCTTCCAGCTTGTCCCATGTTCCAGTTGCTTGTTTCTGCAGCCCAGCAGCAACTTGCGAAACTTTACTGGTCACGTCGTTGACTCGACCGGTGACATCGCTCACTCTCTCCTCGGTCGCTTTCATTGTTCGCTGTTGCATTGAGCTGCCT
>DATEOP010000057.1:0-3108 GCA_035274065.1 Burkholderiaceae bacterium | reverse complement strand
CGACGAACCATTCGATTCAGTGATCTCGGAGACCACGCGCAGCGAATACTGGAAGTCTTCATAGGAAGGCAGACACGCCACCAATGCACGCTTCGCCAGACGCCCATGGCCGACTTCGCGCCGCTTCGGAGCGCCGACCCGGCCTGTTTCCCCGGTAGCGAAAGGAGGCATGTTGTAGTGGAGCATAAAGCGCTCGCGATACTCCCCTTGAAGCGCATCGATGATCTGCTCGTCCTGCTTGGTGCCTAGCGTGGCGATGACGAGCGCCTGCGTTTCACCGCGGGTGAACAGTGCAGAGCCGTGCGTGCGCGGCAAAACACCAAGCCGAATTGAGATCGGCCGCACGGTGCGGGTGTCACGCCCATCGATACGAGGCTCGCCGTCCAGGATCTGGCTACGGACAATCTTCGCCTCGAGATCAAATAGGATGTTGCTTGCTTCGTTGGCGTCGACCTCCGGTCCCGCTTCGCCTAACGTCGACGAATAAATCTCCTTGATGCGATTCTGACGCGCTTGTTTGCTGCGCATCTGATACGCGTCGCGCAGCGCGGAGCCCGCGCTTTGAACTACCGAGGCCATCAAAGCTTCGTTCTTAGCCGCAGGCTGCCATTCCCACACCGGTTTGCCCGCATCCCGCACGAGCTCATGAATCGCGTTGATCACGGCCTGCATCTGCTGGTGCCCATGCATCACGCCGCCCAACATCACATCTTCTGGCAGCTGGTCTGCTTCGGACTCGACCATCAATACCGCGCGCTCGGTCCCGGCGACCACCAAATTCATCTGCGAGGTCTGCAGCTGCGTCGCCGTCGGGTTGATCACGTATTGACCGTCGACATAGCCGACGCGCGCAGCACCAATCGGGCCCTTAAATGGAATGCCAGCCAGCGACACGGCCGCGGAAGCGCCAATCATCGCCGGAATGTCAGGGTCGATCTCTGCATCAACTGACAGAACGTGGATCACGACCTGCACTTCGTTATAAAAGCCATCCGGAAACAATGGCCGCAGCGGCCGGTCGATGAGCCTCGACGTCAACGTCTCCTTTTCCGAGGGCCGACCTTCGCGTTTGAAAAATCCACCGGGAATGCGACCCGCGGCGTAGGTCTTCTCTACGTAGTCGACCGTTAGCGGAAAGAAATCCTGGCCCGGCTTCGCCTGCCTGCGCGCCACAACCGTCGCCAGCACAACCGTGTCACCGACCGAGCACACCACCGCGCCATCTGCCTGCCTCGCTATTTCCCCAGTCTCGAGCGTCACGGTATGCGCGCCATACGAAAAGCTTTTCGTCACTTTCTCAAACATGATCATTCCTTTGTCATTCGCGGCGCTCTCTTTATTCGCTGCGGTCTAACGCATCGATAGAACGCAAAAAGCCCGCGCGGACCGTTCCACGCGGGCTTGGATGTCTCGTATCGGACACTACTTGCGCAGTCCGAGGCTATCGATAAGCCCCTTGTACGATTCGGGGTTCTTGCCTTTCAAATAATCAAGCAATTTGCGACGCCGGCTAACCATTTTCAGCAGGCCGCGGCGCGAGTGATGATCCTTGACGTGCGCCTTGAAGTGGTCTGTCAGCTCGTTGATTCGCGCCGTCAACAGCGCGATCTGTACTTCCGGGGAGCCGGTATCGGCCTGGGCGCGCTGATACTTGGCGACAATTTCCGACTTATTGATATCTGCAACTGACATAGCGTCCCTTTCGCGTTAACGCGGGCGTTAACTGTTAGTGCTGTGACTCGCGGACACGGAAGGATGGCCGTGCCGTGAAAAGCGCGTGATTATAGCAGCGCGCGAACAGCCTAGCAGCGCGCGAACAGCCGGTCCTCACACTGCCCTGCCGCCCGGCCATGCGCCGAACGAGCGATATCACAGTGCGACAGACGTTTGTGGGTTCAGCCGCTCGCCCCCCGTGTACAGCTTGTTGAGCGCGTTCAGATACGCCTTGGCTGATGCCGCAATAATGTCCGGATCGGCCCCCGTGCCGTTCACGATGCGGCCGGCGCGTGCCAGTCGCACCGTCACCTCGCCCTGCGCCTCGGTACCAGTCGTTATCGCGTTAACGGAATAGAGCAGAAGCTCGCAACCGCTTTTGACTTGGCTTTCGATCGCCTTCAGTGAAGCATCTACCGGCCCGTTACCATCGGCCTCGGCAGAAACCTTGGCCGGGCCAATCGAGAACACGATCTTTGCGTGTGGACGCGCCCCGGTTTCGGACTTTTGCATCATTGAAATCAACTTGAAATGCTCGTCGTGCGGGGTCACTGCTTCGTCCGAAAAAAGCGCCTGAATGTCTTCGTCAAAAATCTCTGACTTGCGATCGGCAAGCTCCTTGAAGGCGGCAAAGGCCACATTCAAGTCGGCCTCGCTCTCGAGCGGAATCGACAGCTCGTTGACGCGCTGCTTGAAAGCATTACGCCCTGATAACTTGCCGAGCACGATCTTGTTCGCTGCCCAGCCGACATCTTCGGCGCGCATGATCTCGTATGTGTCACGGGCCTTTAGCACGCCGTCCTGATGAATGCCGGACGCGTGCGCAAATGCATTCGCACCGACAACGGCCTTGTTGGGCTGCACTGCAAAGCCGGTAATCCCTGCTACCAGCTTTGACGCGGGAACGATCTGTGTGGTGTCAACTCCGATATCTAGATGAAAAAAGTCGCGCCGCGTTCTTACTGCCATCACGACCTCTTCGAGAGAGCAATTACCTGCGCGCTCACCAAGGCCGTTGATTGTGCACTCGACCTGCCGTGCGCCGCCGATCATCACGCCCGCCAGCGAGTTGGCGACTGCCATGCCGAGATCGTTGTGACAATGCACGCTCCAGATGGCCTTATTCGAGTTAGGCACCCGCTCCCGCAACATTCGCAGGAACTGTCCATACAACTCGGGCACCGCGTAGCCGACCGTATCGGGAATGTTGATGGTCGTCGCGCCTTCGGCAATCGCGGCCTCGAGCACGCGGCATAGGAAATCCGGGTCCGACCGGTAGCCATCTTCGGGAGAAAACTCAACGTCGTCGGTGAACTGGCGCGCGAAGCGCACTGACAGCTTGGCCTGCTCGTAGACCTGCTCCGGCGACATGCGCAATTTCTTTTCCATGTGCAG
>DATEOP010000056.1:0-3315 GCA_035274065.1 Burkholderiaceae bacterium | reverse complement strand
CTCGCGTTTCTCGATGTGAACATTGTCACCGTCGCACTGGTAATCGGCCTCACGACGTTGGTAATGGTGACACTTGGCATCATGCTTGGCCGCATGCTTGGTACTCTCGTAGGAAAGCGTGCCGAGATTGTCGGCGGCTTGATACTGATCGGGATCGGCGCCACGATTTTGTACGAGCACCTGTCGGCTTAGCCCTCAGTCCGTTGCACTTGTTCTTCAGGAGGGCGTACGCGCCGAAACATCCCAAGCAGCAACAGGTCATAGACGATCTTCGTTGCGCCAGCCGCGATCAGCGGCCAGCCAAAGGCCGACACGCTGAGCAGGTAACCCGCAAGTGCCGGGCTCACCGCGGCCGCCAGACTTCTTGGCACCGACGTGATACTGGCAGCAGCCGGCCGCTCAGCCGGCGTAACGATTGCCATCACATAGGAGGTTCGCGTCGGAACGTCCATTTGTGAAAGTGCGCTGCGGATGAACAGCAGTGCGATCACATAGCTCAACTCAGGCATGAATGGAATTGCGATCAGGCACAGACTGGATGGCAGGTGCGTAAACACCATGGTGTTGATCAATCCGATACGCCGCGCAATCCGTACGGCAACCAGATACGACAGCGCGGTCAGCACGCCGGTCCAGAAGAAAAGCGTTCCAGCGGCGGCGATTGAAAGGCCGAAGCGCTGGTACAGCCAGAGCGCGAGCATCGACTGCACGACGAACCCGCCGCCGAAAGCGTCGAGGCTGAACAAGCTCGCGAGCAAGTAGACGTTCCTCTTCGATTCGCCGAGCGGCGTGCTTGGCTCGGCTGTTTCGGATTGGAGTGAAGCAGGCAAATTGCGGTAGGCAAGTGCCGCCAGCAAACCCAACATGCCATAGAAGGCGAACATTGGCTGCAGCGCAGTTTTCATGGTGACGCCCAGGGTTGCCGCGATCAGCGCGGGCACGCCTGCGGCCAGCGATCCGAGTGCGGCCAGCAAAGACCCCACCAAGCTATAGCGTGCAAAGACGGAGGTTCGGTCGCTATCCGTCACGAGTTGCGAAAGCGCCGTGTGTTCGAGCGGCAGGAACACGCTCACATCGCCGCTCGAAGGATTGAGTGTGCCGACGATCGCGATCAGCAGCAATGGCCAGAACTGCGTGAACAGCGCGAATCCCGCGCCGGTTGCTGCCATCAGCAGCGTGGCGGCAAGCAGAAGCGTGCGGTAGTGATACCGATAAGCCTGCAGGCCCACAACGAGCGTGAGCACGCCGGATCCGAGCAGTGTCGCGGTGGCAATCACACCGACCTCGATCGGACCGAAGCCGAGCTCGAGCAGATAAAGGGGCAACAACAAACTCACAAAGCCGTCACCGAAGGCACGCAGCCCGCGTGCAACGATGATGCGATGGGTGCTGCGAGACGGCACTACAGTTGTTCGCTAACGTGCCAGCGCACCAAACGCGAAGTCGTCGAACAGTGTCACGCTGTCGGCCTTGGTCCACACCCCAACCGAGCCAGCTCCTTCAATGTGGTTGTCGTCCAAGGCGATATAAGTCTTCCCGTCGAGCAGAACGCGAATACTTCGGCCTTGAAACTCAACTCGCAGCGTGTGCCATTGCGCGACGGCGACCGGCGCGTCGGCGTACTTGATGGTCTTTCGGCGCCCATTCTCTGTGTAGTACAGCGACACATTGTTCTCGAGCGCGTTTGCGCGCGCGACGTAGTAGTTGTTGCCGTCACGCCAGCGCCACACAACGCCACCGGCCTGGTCGCTGCGGCCGGTGAGCGGTTTGAATCTCACCTCCACAAACCCGTCGGTAAGAGACACGCCATTTTTCACACACCACGGAAAGTCGCCCTTGCCGGATTGCTTTAGGACATTCGGCGGGCTGGGGGCGCTGGGATCGCCTTCGACACTCCACTGATGACCGCCATTGCCTGTCACACCCGCAGTCCAGTCCGTGGGCACCATGCCCGGACGATCGCTATCGAAATTCACCGTCGCTGCGCAGACACTCGAGGCTACTGCGGTCGCTGCGATACCCGCAATTATTTTTTCCATCTGTACCTCCTTGCATGGGTCGCAAGCCTTACTGCGCTGTGCCTGCAAAGACATTCCCATTCCCGCTGCGCCGCGCGCGCTTTAGAGACGAAGATCGCAGCGCGGCTCACGGCTATTTTGTCGAGCTTATTACATACTCGTAATAATATCTACATATAGGTTGCTGACAGCCACGCGTCGGCGGTGTCGCTTGATCGTGCCGGCAAGCGACCGGCGGCAGTCACCGGCTCTGTTATCTGTGACCACGGGGACGCCCAAGCGAGCGTCGTAAATATATGCTCATCGTTTCGCCTCGTGTGGTCGAGAACTTCAATGCCAGCCGCAGATAACTTCTTTTCGTTTCATCGCCAGGGATTCGTGCGGGTTGCCGCCTGCACACCGCGCATCTGTGTGGGCGATCCGAAGTCCAACGCGCAGGAGACGCTGGCTTTGATGCATGAAGGAGAGGCTCGAAGCGTCGATCTGATGCTGTTTCCTGAGCTCGGTATCAGCGCGTACGCCATCGATGATCTGTTATTGCAGGACGCGTTGCTCGATGCAGTCGAGGCCGCGATCGCGCAATTGCTGGAAGCCTCACTACGCCTGCGCCCTGTGTTCATCGTCGGCGCACCGGTGCGCCGCAATGGCCGTTTGTATAACTGTGGCGTGGCTATTGCTCGTGGCAGGATTCTCGGCGTCACGCCAAAGTCATTCCTGCCGAACTACCGCGAGTATTACGAAAATCGCTGGTTCGCTCCCGGCTTTGGCATTTCGGGTCTCGACGTGCGAGTAGCAGGCCAGACCGCGCCCTTTGGCACCGACTTGATTTTCGCTGCGTCCGATCTTGCCGATTTCATCTTCCACATCGAAATTTGCGAGGACTTTTGGGCTGCGACCCCGCCGTCGATCGACGGAGCGCTCGCCGGCGCGTTGATTTTGTGCAACCTGTCGGCATCGAACGTCGTGATCGGCAAGGCGGACGAGCGTGCGATGCTGTGCGCGTCGCAGTCGGTGCGCTGTAGCGCTGCTTACGTTTATTCAGCCGCGGGCCCGGGCGAGAGCACGACTGACCTTGCGTGGGATGGGCAGGCTACGGTCCATGAGCTCGGTGCTGAACTCGCCTGCACCGAGCGATTCCCGCTGAAAAGTCAGATGGCCGTAGCCGACATAGACGTCGAGCGACTTCGGCTCGAGCGCATGCGCACGCCAACATTCAACAACGCAGCCGCCGCGGTTGGCCATCCGGAGACCGTGTTCAGACGCGTCGAGTTCGAGCACAAGCCGACGCTCGACGATG
>DATEOP010000055.1:0-5626 GCA_035274065.1 Burkholderiaceae bacterium | reverse complement strand
CCGATGCCGCAGACGCGCTTTGTGACACGTAAAGCGCTGGCTCAAGGATTGAAGCCAATCGTTGTCGTCAACAAGATCGACCGTCCGGGTGCGCGTCCCGATTGGGTAGTCAATCACACGTTCGATCTGTTCGACAAACTTGGAGCGGCAGAAGACCAGCTCGATTTTCCGGTGATCTACGCCTCGGCGTTGCATGGCTACGCTGGAATCACCCCCGACGTGCGTGAAGGTAATCTGAAGCCGCTGTTCGACGCGATCCTCGCCCACGTGCGAGTGCGTGACGACGATCCCGACAAGCCGCTGCAGCTGCAGATCTGTTCGCTCGATTACTCGAGCTATGTCGGCAAAATCGGCATCGGTCGCATCAGCCAAGGCCGCCTCCGTGCCGGTCAGGAGGTGCTCGTGATGCACGGGCCCGAGGGCGCTCAGAACGCGCCGACGACGAAGGGTCGCATCAACCAGGTGCTGACATTCAAGGGGCTCGAGCGCCAGGTGGTGGACGAAGCGATCGCCGGCGACATCGTGCTGGTCAATGGCATCGACGACATCGGAATCGGCTGCACCTTGACGCCGGTCGATTTTCCTAACGCACTCCCGTTGCTGCGGGTCGACGAGCCTACGTTGATGATGAATTTTCAGGTCAATACATCGCCGCTGGCCGGACGCGAAGGCAAGTATGTGACCAGCCGCCAGCTGCGCGAGCGGCTGCAGCGTGAGCTGAAGTCAAACGTCGCGATGAGGATGCGCGAGACCGACGACGAACAGATATTCGAAGTCGCTGGGCGCGGTGAGCTGCATCTGACGATCCTGCTTGAAAACATGAGGCGGGAAGGCTATGAGATGGCGGTCGGACGGCCGCGCGTCTTGATCAAGGAAGTCAATGGCGGCCGGCTCGAGCCATTCGAGATGCTGAGTGTCGACGTTGAAGAGCAGAACCAGGGCGCGATCATGGAAGAGCTCGGCCGGCGCAAAGGCGATCTGCAGGACATGCAGCCGGATGGAAGAGGGCGAGTGCGCCTTGAGTATCGGATCCCAGCGCGGGGCCTGATCGGCTTTCAGGGTGAATTCATGACGCTTACGCGGGGCACGGGGCTGATGAGCCATGTGTTCGATGATTACGGTCCGGTGCGCACGGGAGAAGTCGGTGAACGCCGCAACGGCGTGCTGATCAGCCAGGACGAAGGCGAAGCGGTCGCGTACGCACTGTGGAAACTACAGGAGCGCGGGCGCATGTTCGTCAGTCCGGGTGACAAGCTGTACGAAGGGATGATCATCGGTATCAACTCGCGAGAGAACGATCTGGTCGTCAATCCGGTGCGCGAAAAGAAACTGACCAATGTGCGCGCTTCCGGCAAGGACGAGCACATCGATCTGGTGACGCCGATTGCGCTGACACTCGAATCGGCGGTTGAATTTATTGCCGATGACGAACTGGTCGAGATCACGCCGCACAGCATCCGGCTGCGTAAGAGGTATTTGAAGGAACACGAGCGCAAGCGTGCGCAGCGCGAGGCCGCCTGAACGCGATGCGTTCAGACGCCTGCTGCGATTCGAGATCCTCCCCAAACCTCCCTTCGCGAGGAGGACTTAGAGGTGCTTGAGCGCGCAGCGCATCGCCGCGCGGTCGTCCTGATGATCATCGCACCGGTACTGTGGAGCACCGCGGGTGTCGTGACGCGACATTTATCGCCAGAGCTGCAGGCGCAGGGACGCTTCGAGATTACGTTTTGGCGCAGCTTGTTCGCTGCGGTCTTTGTTGGCGGCTATCTGCTGCTGCAGCGTGACTTTCGCGGCGCGCTGCAACGCGCAGGCGTAGCGGGACTGCTCTCAGGCTGCCTGTGGGCGACGATGTTCGTCACCTTCATGCTGGCGTTGACGCTCACCTCGACGGCGAACACGCTGATCATGATGGCGGTCGCACCGCTTATGACGGCGCTGCTCTCGCGCGTCGTACTTCGAACGCCAATCGTGCCACGCACCTGGTTCGCGATCTTCGTTGCCATGGCCGGCATCAGCGCCATGTTCGCCGGAAACTTGCGAATCGAGTCAATCTCCAGCATGTTTGGAATGTTGATCGCGCTCTGCACGCCGGTCGCTTCGGCTATCAATGTTGTGATTCTGAAAAAGCGAGGGCACGCGGTCGACCTGGTGCCGGCGGTGTTCCTCGGCGGTGCAATTTCAGCTTTGGTAGTACTGCCGTTTGCGCTTCCGCTCTTCGCGCAGCCGCACGATGTGTTGTTGCTAGCGCTGCTGGGATTCTTTCAGCTCGGGCTTCCTTGCACGCTGCTCGTAATCGCCGCACGCCACCTGTCGGCGACCGAAGTGGCGCTGCTGGCGCTCCTCGAAGTCGTGCTTGGACCGTTGCTCGCGTGGGCAGGAGCCGGCGAAGCCGTAACGCGCCATACGATGATCGGTGGCGCGCTCGTCATCAGCGCACTCGTTATGAACGAGCTGCTTGCGCAGCGCCCGTCGATCCGAAAAGCGGCTTAACCGCTTCTCGGAGTCACCGATCAACCTCGCACGGCGTTCGGAGGCAGCGGTTGCGTCCAGCGGGCTTGTCCTGCCGGGGCCGAGCTGCAGGTCGCGTCAAAACCGCGACCCAACGAGTCTTCTAACCGCAGCCGAACGTTCTGGCCGCCGCCTGCGGCGTCAACGCCTTCGATTCGAACGAAGCGCAGACCTTCGTTACGCGCGAAATTGATGCACTGTTGCTCCGCCGACGAATAATTGCCGGACATCTGAGCGCAACTCGCCAGACTGGCAATCGCGACGGCTGCCGCCGAGAAATTTCTCATAGATCCTCCATTGTGGGAGCGACGACTCTAGAAGCGGCGGCGCGCAGCGCACACTGAGATGCGACGAATTGCAGATCGCGAAGGATGAAACGCTTCATTCCCGGATCGCATGTCAGCTCGGATCGGGAACGCAGGATGCTCCAGGCGGTTGTTGCCATTGTGTCTGGAGGTCACATGCCCGAGAAAGCAACCCTGGAGCGCGCGAAGAAAGATAAACGCGAGGGCAAGGCTCCGAGCACGCAGGCTGGTGAATTTGTGCGCGAAGAGATTGAGCACATTCGTGAAGGCAAGCACGGCGCGCGATCCGCAAAGCAGGCGATCGCAATCGGCCTCTCGAAGGCGCGCCGGGCCGGTGTGGATTTACCGCCGCCGGCAAAGGGCACGACCTCAGAACGAACTCGTCGGAGTGCAGTGAGCGCCTTCAAAGCGGGGCAAGCGCACAAGAGCGCCACTTCACCTGCTCGGTCGCGCGCAGCGAGGCGTGCACTGCAGGACGAAGGTCGTGCTGCCGCTTCGAAGACCGCGCTCGCTCGGCATGCTCACGCCGCCGCAGCTGAGAAAACATCAACCGAACGGTCGGCTGCGGCGCGTAAAGCAGTAAAGACAAAGGGCGCGGCGAAGCGGTCCTCGGCGGCCCGCAAGGCAGCGCGCACACGTGCACGTAACGAACGTTAATCGGAGACCTCTATGGCGAAGTGCGATGCTTGCGGTAATGACTATGACAAATCGTTCGAATTACGAAAAAGTGGCCGGACCTACCACTTCGACAGTTTCGAGTGCGCGATCCATTTACTTGCGCCCGCGTGCGAGCACTGTGGTGTGCGCATCATCGGGCACGGGCTGGAAAAGGACGGACGAATGTTCTGCTGCGACCATTGCGCGGAGCACGAAGGGGTCACCGAACTGCGGGATCGGGCGTAAAGTCAATTGTCCTGTCGATCAACTAAAAAGAGGAATGACCGAGATGCAAAGTAAGGTGCTTCAACTGGCAACGGCTGTGCTGATGCTTGCGGCAAGCTACGGCGTCGGCGCGCAGTCCACGCAAGCGGTACCGACGGTACCCGCGCCGGCGAAGCAGCTTCGCTCCCCCGACGTGATCTATGTCCCGACACCGCCCGAAGTCGTCGAAGCGATGCTGAAGGTTGCAGAAGTGCGCCGCGGTGATGTGCTGTATGACCTCGGCTCGGGTGACGGGCGTATCCCCATTACGGCCGCACAGAAGTACAACGTGACACGTGCCACGGGTATAGAAATCAATCCGGAGCGTATTGCCGAAGCTCAGGAGAATCTAATCAAGGCCGGCGTCGGTGACCGCGTGCGCTTCCGTAACGAGGACCTGTTTGAGGCCGATTTTTCGGATGCGACCGTGATAACGCTCTATCTGTTGCCGGCACTGAACGTGAAGTTGCTGCCGAAAATGCTGCGGGAATTGAAGCCCGGTACGCGCATTGTTTCCCATGCATTTGCGATGGGAGATTGGAAGCCGGAAAAGACGCTAGAGGTCGGCGGCAGGTCCGTTTATTTCTGGACCATTCCGGCGAAGGGAACTCCCGCGTATGCGGCAGCGTCGGCAGCCGCTGGCGCTGGTGGGAGCGGCGCTAACTGACCGGCCCGAGCGCCGCAGCGGCGCGTGCGGTGTATAAATGACGACTATGTCGACCGTCATTACACCGCGTGCGAGCCGCTGGCAAGGCGTCGATGTCAAGGCCGCGTTGCTAGCAGGCCTTTTGGCAGGTGTGGTCGATCTATCGCTCCTCGCGGCGACCGCGTGGGCGCAGGGCCAGAACGTTTGGGTCAATATGCGCCACACCGCTGCGATCTTGATGGGACCGGGTGTTCTACCGCCGCCCGCGACCTTCGACCTGCTGCTCTTTCTTGTTTCAACGGTTGTTCACTTCGGTCTTTCGATGATCTATGGCGTGATCGTCGCGTTCTTCGTGCGAAGGGCGAATTGGACGATTGGCTTGATGATTGGCGTCGCGGTCGGGTTCGCGATCTATGTCGTCAACTATTACGTGTTCGCGCCGCTTCTGTTTCCGTGGCTCATCGAATCGCGCAGCGGCATGGTTCCGACTTTAATTCATCCCGTGTTCGGCATGATCGCTGCCGCCGCTTACCTTAAGTTGCGTCGGGCGCCCGCGACCTGAGCGCAACGACGCACGTTCCGCGACGTCCTCGATTTGTGGAAACAACTTATAAAGTCACCTTGGCGTGCTGGTTCTGGTCGCCCTCTTTAGGCCGTTCGCCTTTCGCATAAGCCTTCGCCGCCTCGAAGACATATTTCAAACCCTCCGCACCGGCGTTGTCCCAGTATTCGCCGTGCTGCGCGGTGAACTTCAGCAGCGATATCGACGGATCTGTTTTCCCTTTCGGAAACCAAATCTTCCAGGCTTCCTTGTATAGGCGATCAATTAGCGCCCGATCGCGAACGATCGTCGCCTGACCACTCAGCGACGCATATTGATTGGAGCTTTGGAACGTCAGCGTGACACCCGGGTGAGCCTGAACTTCGGCGACCTTCGGGGAATCGATACTTGTGACCAAGTACGCATCGGAATCAGGACGCAGCTCCGCGATCGCCATGGGTCGCGAATGCATGTGTCCGTCGGCTGATCGAGTCACCAGCATCGCTGTATCGAAGTCTTTCAGCAGGTCATACAGATGTTCCTGCGTGTTTGTCGTCGCCGTCATTTTTCTCCAGGTAAGAAATGCTGTGCGGCGTAAAAAAGCAAGAACGATGCCGCCACTAGCGCTATAGTCGCGACGCGTCAGGTGCCCGTCGGCGAAAGCCTCGGGTGAAACGGGAAGCCGGTGAAGTGAAAGCTAAAGCC
>DATEOP010000054.1:0-10032 GCA_035274065.1 Burkholderiaceae bacterium | reverse complement strand
GAGCATCGTCGCCATGTCGGGGCGAATCATGCCCGCGCCCTTTGCGATGCCAGTCATCGTCACCATATTTCCGCCAATGTCGATTCGACGCGAAGCAGCTTTCGGAATCGTGTCGGTCGTCATGATCGTCTCGGCCGCTGCTAGCCATTGATCCGAACCAAGCCGGCCTACCGCGTCGGGCAACCCTGCAATCAATCGCTCGACCGGCAATGGCTCCATGATCACTCCGGTGGAAAGCGGAAGCACCTGCTCCGCGTCACAGCCGATCAACCGTGCCAAGGCCTCGCAACTTGCGCGAGCGGCCCGAACTCCAGTGTCCCCGGTGCCGGCGTTCGCGTTGCCGGTATTGATAACCAGTGCGCGCATGGCGCTGCTTGCTGCCCGATGTTCGCGACATACCACGACCGGCGCCGCTGCAAACCGGTTTTGCGTAAACACCCCGGCAACTTTGGCACCCTCGGCGATGCGAACGACCAGCAGATCTTTGCGACCGGTTTTTCGGATCGCCGCTTCGGCCCAGCCCAGTTCGACGCCGGCAATTGCGAGCAGAGACCTGGGATCGGGCGCGCGCAGATTAACGGCCATGCCCGAAGCCGGAGATAGGTGACTGGCGCGGCATGCGAAGTGAGATCCCCTGCATTGTCTGCGCGCGTACGCGCGGCCGCTCCGAAGGGAGCGTGCCTAACTAATGTTTGAAGTTACAGCTTGCCATGGCACTGCTTGTACTTCTTGCCAGAGCCGCACGGACATGGATCGTTGCGGCCGATCTTCTCGCCAACGCGTCGCACCTGCTGCACGGCAGGTTTCGCCGCGCCTTCGTCTTGCTCTGGCAGCGTCAATGCCTCAACCGCCACGGGCTCTTCGGACACGCCAACACCAAACTCGGAATGCTGGGCGCGCGCCTGTTCCGCCCGGCGCTCGCTTTCCTGCTCGATCTGCTGCTCGGCCTGCTGTATCTCTTCCTGCGTCTGAATCCGAACGTTCATCAGAACTCGCACGACATCGGCACGCACTCGATCTAGCAGCGAGCCGAACAGTTCGAACGCTTCGCGCTTGTACTCCTGCTTCGGCTGCTTTTGCGCATAACCGCGCAGATGAATTCCCTGTCGCAACGCATCCAACGCAGTCAGGTGCTCGCGCCACGCCTGGTCAAGCGATTGCAGCATGATCGACCGTTCGAAGCCCGAGAACGAATCGCGCCCGACTATCGCCACTTTGGCTTCGTACGACTCGTCGGCAGCTTTCAGCACCTTTGCTAGCAGATCCTCGTCGGTCAGCGAATCGTTCGACTCCAGCGCGGTCTTCAGAGGTACGTTGAGTTGCCAGTCATTGGCAAGCGCCGCTTCAAGCCCTGCGATATCCCATTGCTCTTCGACCGACTCCAGCGGCACATGAGCGCGGAACATGTCCGTGAAGTAGCCTGCGCGCAGGTTTGTCACCATCTCTCCGGTGTTATCGGTTTCCAGAATGTCGTTGCGCAGCCGATAAATTTCGCGCCGTTGATCATTGGCGACATCATCGTATTCGAGCAGTTGCTTGCGGATATCGAAGTTGCGGGCTTCGACCTTGCGCTGCGCACTCTCGATTGAGCGCGTGACCATACCCGCTTCGATCGCTTCGCCTTCGGGCAGCTTGAGGCGATCCATGATCGCCTTCATTTTGTCGCCAGCGAATATTCGCAGCAGCGAGTCTTCCATCGACAGGTAAAAGCGGGACGCTCCAGGGTCACCCTGGCGCCCCGAGCGGCCGCGCAATTGATTGTCGATACGGCGCGACTCGTGACGCTCCGAACCAATGATCTTCAACCCGCCTGCACCGACGACCTTGTCATGCAACGACTGCCACTCGCTGCGCAGCTTTTCGACTCGCTTCGACTTCTCGGCGTCGTCGAGCGCAGCATCGACTTCGACAAACTGCACCTGCTTCTCGACGTTTCCGCCGAGCACGATATCGGTACCGCGACCCGCCATGTTGGTCGCGATCGTGATCACCGCGGGACTACCCGCTTGGGCAATGATCTCCGCCTCTCGCGCGTGCTGCTTTGCATTTAAGACTTGATGCGGCAGCTTTTCCTTTTGCAGCAGGTTTGAAAGCAGTTCGGAATTTTCAATCGATGTGGTACCGACCAGCACGGGCTGACTGCGCTCAACGCAGTCCTTGATGTCGTCGAGGATTGCCGTGTACTTTTCCTTCAGCGTCCGATACACCTTGTCTTGAGAGTCGATCCTAATCATCGGCCGGTGGGTGGGGATCACGACTGTTTCAAGCCGATAAATCTCCTGGAACTCGTAGGCCTCGGTGTCGGCAGTGCCCGTCATGCCGGCGAGCTTGCCGTACATGCGAAAGTAATTCTGAAACGTGATCGAAGCGTACGTTTGATTCTCTGCCTGGATCGGCACCCCTTCCTTGGCTTCGACCGCCTGGTGCAATCCTTCCGACCACCGCCGGCCCACCATCATGCGGCCGGTGAACTCGTCGACGATGATGATTTCACCGTTCTGAACGACATATTGCTGGTCACGATGAAACAACGAGTGCGCTCGTAACGCGGCATTCAGGTGATGCATCAGGATGATGTTCGAGGGCGAATACAAACTCTCGCCCTCCGCCAGCATTCCCATCCGTGTCAAGATTTCTTCAAGCCTTTCATGGCCGGCTTCAGAGATGTGCACTTGGTGGGCCTTTTCGTCCACCCAATAGTCGCCCTCGCCTTTTTCATCAGCCTGCCGAGTCAGCAATTTAGGAATTTCGTTGACGCGGACGTACGTATCGGTGTGGTCTTCAGCTGGCCCGGAGATGATCAGGGGGGTACGCGCCTCGTCGATCAGGATCGAGTCGACCTCATCGACGATCGCGTATGACAGGCCGCGCTGACGCCGGTCGGCGACGGCGTATTCCATGTTGTCACGCAAATAATCGAAACCGAATTCGTTGTTGGTTCCGTACGTGATGTCGGCGGCATAGGCCACGCGTTTTTCTTCGGTCGCCTGCTGTGACAGGATCACGCCGACGGTCAGGCCGAGGAATCGGTAGACCTTGCCCATCCAATCGGCATCGCGCGCTGCCAGATAATCGTTGACAGTGACGATATGCACGCCTTTGCCGGCGAGCGCGTTTAGGTATGCGGGCAGCGTCGCTGCGAGCGTCTTGCCTTCGCCGGTGCGCATCTCGGCGATTTTGCCGGCATGTAACACCATGCCTCCGACCAGCTGCACATCGAAGTGCCGCATTGCCAGCGTGCGCTTCGCCGCTTCGCGAACGACGGCAAACGCCTCCGGCAGCAAGTCGTCCAGAGCTTGGCCATCGGCGAGGCGCTGTCGAAACTCCCCGGTCTTTGCTCTTAAAGCGTCGTCGGACAGCGTCCCGATCTGGGATTCGAGCGCGTTGATGCGCTCCACGTTGCGCTCATACGTTTTCAGCAAGCGCTCGTTGCGGCTGCCAAAAACTTTGGTCAGAAGTCCGGAAATCATTGAGATGATCTGGGGCTGGCGCAAGCTGGATCAAGCTTCGCCGCGAATGGCATGGAACGAAAATTATGTCATAGGGATGTTGAACGCCGGACGTCCGGCGGACGGCTCAGCGGGCGCATGCGCGCCGATACGGCTTGCTTAAGCGGGTTTTAGTCCTGCGTCGATGCCGAAGCAGCAACGGCTTTGATGTCCACGCGCGGGGACCCCGCGGCGTGTTGTTGCAGCGGACTGCCTTTGCCGAACAGGAACTTGGCGGGGTTTTGGGCGACGCCCTGATGGTGCACTTCAAAGTGCAGGTGTGGGCCGGTTGATCGTCCGGTTGACCCAACTTCTGCCAGCTTCTGGCCGCGCTTGACGATATCTCCCAGCACGACGCTTAGCCGGCTTGCGTGCGCGTAGCGGGTCAGCAACGAGTTACCGTGATCGACTTCAACGATGTTGCCCCAGACCGGATGATATTCAGCGAGCACGACGACTCCACCCGCGGCCGCGTGGATCGGTGTGCCGCTAGGTGCCGCGAAGTCGATGCCCGAGTGGTGCGACATCTCGCCCGAAAAAGGGTCGGATCGAAATCCGAAGCCCGAGCCGATGAAGCCGTCGGACAGCGGCTTGCTCTGCGGCAGCAACGCCTGCCGCACTTGTTGCGCCCGCAGCTCGGCCTCTATCACGCTCATGTAATCGGCGCGCTGCTCGACGCTGACGGACAACTGCTTCAGCGCGACGTCGAGCTCGCGCAGTGTCGATGGACCACTTTCGAGCGCACCGCCGCGTCCCGGCAACTGCGCGAAACGAAATTCTTCAGGTCGAATCCCGGCGGCTTTTCCCACGCGCTCACCCATCGCGTCGAGCCGAAGTAGCTGTGCCTGCACTTCACCGAGCTTGCGCGCAAGCGCCGACACGTTATCGCGGACGAACCGATCCTTGCGCTCCATCTCATCGCGCGAAACGAACGAAACGAAATCCGAAAGAAAGGGGATTCGAAAAACCGCCGCAGCGCGCACCGTCAAAAACGAAAATGCGCCGGAAAGGAGTAGCACGCCCAGCGAAAGAGCGATCGACGCAGCGAGTGCGTGGCGGCGTGTGATGCTGAGCGTCAAGGCGCGCGCCAATCGCTTGTCGACCACTATGATCTGCATCCGCGCCCTCCTGCGCTAAACCATCTATCGCTTACAGCCGCTACTCGCCCATGTCGAGCTCAGCTCGCCTAGTCGCCATCGCACTGCGCGACTCGCCGCACGCGGCCTCGCTAATCGCACGCTTCGAAGCGACGCAGCGAGCTGCGCTGGCAATCGCCCCTGAATGTCGCCTCGTCGCCGGCATTGATGCGCTCGAGCCTGGGGTCTGCGAACTGCGTGGCGAAACTCTCTGGCTTAACCTTCCCTCACCATCTCACTCGGCCAAATTGCGGCAAGCAATGCCGCGTCTTTTATCTACTTTGGTGGCCGATGGGTTTAGAGTCTACGAGATCAAGACGCGAGTTCAACCCGCCGTCACGTCTTACCCTGGAAGCGGGAGTCCTGAACCCTCAAGCCGTTCAAGGGGGTCGAGCCCGGGACTTCCATGGCCCCCCAATAGCCAAGGTGCGGCGGCTTCGGTCGCTCAGCTCATGGACTCGGTAAGCGAGTCCCCGCTAAAACAGGCCGCTAGGCGGCTGGCGGCGACGCTGCGAAAACGGGCGTCCCGCTAGGCAGCTTCGGTGTGAAAGCGAAAGGCCGACGGAGCCTGTTCTTCGTCTTCAAACGTCACGAGCTCGAACGCCGTCCGGTCGGCGACCAGCGCACGCAACAGCCGGTTATTGATGGCGTGACCTGACTTGTGGGCGACATACGACGCGATTAGCGGGTACCCAAGCACCGCAAGGTCTCCGATGGCGTCGAGCATCTTGTGCTTGGCGATTTCGTCGCCGGCGCGTAGTCCGTCGGCGTTGAGAACCCGGTACTCGTCCATCACGATGGCGTTTTCGAAGCTCCCGCCAATTGCGAGGCCCGCCTTGCGCAGTGCCTCGACATCGTTGACAAACCCGAACGTACGCGCGCGCGACACCTCTTTGATGTACGAGTCGTGTGCAAAATCAACCTCCACGCTCTGTTCGGTAGCGTCTATCGCCGGGTGATTAAACGCGATTGAAAACTTCAGCTTGAAACCGAAGTAAGGCTCGAGCCGTGCCCAGGCATCGCCGTCACGAAACTCGACCGGCTTGACCACCCGTGCAAACTTCTTCGGCGCCTTCAGCTCGCTGATTCCTGCCGCTTGTATAAGAAACACGAAGCTCGCGGCGCTGCCGTCCATGATAGGAATTTCGGCTGCATCGACATCGACGTAGCAGTTATCGATACCGAGCCCGGCCAATGCGCTCATCAGATGTTCGACGGTCGCCACTTTGACGTCGCCTAGACCGATCGTCGTAGCCATCCGGGTATCGACTACATTTTCCGGTTTCAGGCGAATGTCCACCGGCGGATTGACATCAATCCGCCGGAACACAACACCCGTATCCGCCGCAGCCGGACGCAGCGCCAGCTTGACCTTGGTGCCGCTGTGCAAACCAATCCCAACCGCGCGGGCGATCTGCTTCAAAGTACGCTGCTTGACCATGGCTCGAGTTTACTGGCGTCTAGTCCGCCTGCTTTCTTAAGAAGGCTGGAATGTCATAGCGGTCTGACCCGGTGTCCTCCATCGCGGCCACCCGTGTCTGCGCGGACTCACGTGTGCGCCATATCGCAGGCTTCTCGAAATCACTGTAATCCGACGCCGAGCCATGCGAGCTTGTGACAGGCACCGTCATTGGGGCATTGTCAGTGCCGGTACGCACGACAGTGAAAGGTGTCGATTGCTTCCTGGAAGCCGCGCGGCCAAGGCCCGTAGCCACCACCGTCACCCGCAGGCCGTCGCCGATCGATTCGTCGCAAACAGTCCCGAAAATCACGGTTGCATCGTCTGCAGCAAAAGCTCGGATCGTGTTCATCACCTCGCGTGTCTCCTTCATCTTCAACGAAGAGGACGCCGTAATGTTGACCAGCACTCCGCGTGCCCCCGAAAGGTCGACGCCTTCGAGCAACGGACTCGCAACCGCCTGTTCCGCAGCTATTCGGGCGCGGTCAAGCCCCGACGCGAGCGCAGTGCCCATCATCGCCTTGCCCTGCTCGCTCATCACCGTTTTCACATCCTCGAAATCGACGTTGACCAGTCCCGGGACATTGATGATCTCGGCGATGCCTGCGCATGCGTTATGCAGCACGTCATCTGCGGCCCTGAAGCACTCGGCCATTTCGGCGTCTTCACCCATCACTTCTTCGAGCTTGTTGTTAAGGATGACGATCAGCGAATGCACCGTGTCTTCGAGCTGATTGACGCCGGACTCGGCGAGCTTCAGACGCTTGGGTCCTTCGAACTCGAAAGGTTTCGACACCACCGCCACCGTCAGGATGCCGAGTTCCTTTGCAATTTCGGCGAACACAGGTGCGGCTCCGGTACCGGTACCGCCTCCCATGCCGGCGGTTATAAACACCATGTGCGCGCCTCGCAGCGCATCCGCGATCCGGTCGCGTGCCTCCTCCGCCGCCGCGCGACCCGCCTCCGGACGACTTCCCGCGCCTAAACCCGTCTTGCCGAGCTGCAGGATATTTTTGGACGACGATCGTGCAAGAGCCTGGTGATCGGTATTCGCGCAGATAAATTCCACGCCTTGCACGCCGCGCGCAATCATGTGCTGAACCGCATTGCCTCCCGCACCTCCGACCCCCACTACTTTGATGATCGTGCCGCGCGTTTCTGTCTCAAGAATTTCGAAACTCATGTCGCCTCCTGCTAAGCCAAGTTAACTACATCATTCGAAACGCACAAAGCCAAAAGCACAGCAGCGCTTGGCATTGCACGCTCCACCGTCAAACCGTTTCCCATCAAAAATTCCCCACCACCCATTCCTTCATGCGTTTTACTGTTTGCTTGAACGAGCCCGTCTGTTGCGCAAGCTTGCGGCCGCGCAGACGTTGCGAATGCGCCTCGACCAACAGACCCATCGCAGTTGCGAAGCGCGGATTGCGTACGACGTCCGACAGCGAGCCCGTGTAATTCGGCCACCCGATACGCGCCGGTTTCAAAAAGACGTCTTCAGCCAGCTCAGTCATCCCGGGCAGCAGGCTCGTACCACCGGTCAGTACGATCCCGGACGACAGCAACTCTTCGTATCCCGATTCGCGTACGACCTGCTGTGTCAGCGTGAACAGCTCTTCGACTCTGGGCTCGATTACCGCGGCGAGCGACTGGCGCGACAAGAGCCGGGGGCCCCGATCGCCAAGCCCTGGGATTTCGATTTTTTCGTTCGGGTCGGCCAACACTTCCTTGGCGACGCCCCAACGCAGCTTGATGTCTTCGGCATCCGGGATCGGCGTGCGCAGCGCCATCGCGATGTCATTCGTGATCTGATCGCCTGCGATCGGAATGATGGCGGTGTGTCGGATCGCACCGGCGGTGAAGATCGCGATATCGGTTGTGCCGCCGCCGATATCGACCAGCGCGACGCCAAGCTCCTTTTCATCAGCAGTAAGTGCCGATAGCGATGACGCGAGTGGCTGCAGGATCAAGTCCTGCACTTCGAGGCCGCAACGGCGCACGCACTTGATGATGTTCTGCGCTGCGGAAACGGCACCCGTCACGATGTGCACACGCACCTCGAGGCGCACCCCGCTCATGCCAATCGGCTCGCGGATGTCCTCCTGACCGTCGACGATGAACTCCTGCGTCAGCACGTGTAGAACCTGCTGATCGGTTGGAATGTTCACTGCCTTCGCGGTTTCGATCACTCTTGCGACGTCGGCGGCGGCGACTTCGCGATCTTTGATCGCCACCATTCCACTCGAGTTAAAACTTTTGATGTGACTGCCGGCGATGCCCGTAAACACGTCGCGTATCTGACACGCGGCCATCAACTCGGCCTCCTCGAGCGCGCGGCGTATTGATTGCACGGTCGCTTCAATGTTGACCACTACACCCTTGCGCAAGCCCTGCGACTCAGCCTGACCGAGCCCGATCACTTGAAATCGCCCATCTGCCAATACTTCGGCGACAGCAACAACCACTTTCGATGTCCCAATATCGAGCCCGACGATCAGATCTTTGCTTTCGTTTCTCATGGCCGAACCGGGCGCTCTGATTTCATTGGCTTTGCCATCGTCGACACCGCCAGCCCGTTGGCGTAACGCGCGTCAATCCGGACAGGCGCAGCGCCGATTTGTGCAATGACGAGTGGATACGCAGCGACGACCTGCGCGACGCGTTCGGTAAGTGGCAGCGCGGCACGATCCCGCCCGAGTTCAACGACAAGTCCTTCGGATGGTCTCGCGCCTTCGTGGTTAGACGGGACCAGGCGCAGCGACCAAGCCTTGCGATCAGAGATGTCCACTTCAGTGATGTGCAATGACAACGGAGCAAACTGAGCCGAAAGTTCGTAGTAGCGCCGTGCCGCGTCCTTCGCCGCGCTAAACGGCCCGCTGAACACGGGCAACCGGCCGTAGATTTCGGCTTCGTCGGGATTGGCAACAAACAGTTCGCCGCGATCGGACAACAGCCGCCCGTCCTCCCACACCCCAAGTGCGCGATGTTCGGTCAACGTCACTAGCAATCGGTCGGGCCACACGCGGCGAACCGACGCTGCAGCAACCCACGGCACCGTCTCGAACAATCGGCGCGTGTCATCGAGCCGCATCGTGAAGTAGTTGCCCCGCAATCGGCCCACCAACGCCGCGCGGACTGACAAAGCAGTCACATGACGCAAGTCGCCGCGAACGTCGACACGCTTCAATTGGAATTTGGGCTGCTGTGAAAATCGATAAAGTGCAGCCGCACCCACACCGAGCACGGAGAGCGCAACGAAGAGTGCCGCCAGGCGATTCATCGCATTCGTACTCATGCCGTCGGCCTCTGATCCAACGTCGCCATGGACAGAATGCGAAGCGTGAGTTCCTCGTAACTGATATTTGTAGCCCGAGCAGCTATCGGCACCAGTGAGTGACTCGTCATTCCCGGCGACGTGTTGAGTTCGAGCAGGTAGGGATCGCAAGCGCGGCTGAGCATGATGTCGATGCGGCCCCAGCCGCGCGCACCGAGCGCGTTGTAGGCACGTACCGACAGATCCTGAATCCTGGCACTTAGCGCCGCATCGATCGGCGCCGGACACAGATACTTCGTTTCTTCGCCGAAGTATTTATTGTGGTAGTCGTAGTTAGCGTCGGGTGCACGAATTTCCACCAATGGCAATGCCTGCGTCTGACTACCACCACCGAGAATTGCGCACGTGAGCTCCTGGCCATCGATGAACTCTTCCGCCAGCACCACATCGTCATACTTGCGCGCCAGTTCGAACGCCTCGTGCATGCCAGAGTAGCCAAGCACGCGCGAAATGCCGATCGT
The DNA here is from genome assembly GCA_035274065.1 of Burkholderiaceae bacterium. Taxonomy (GTDB): domain Bacteria; phylum Pseudomonadota; class Gammaproteobacteria; order Burkholderiales; family Burkholderiaceae_F; genus JACCZX01. The sequence continues at coordinate 154 of DATEOP010000054.1, read as the reverse complement.
CGAGCCCTCATTCGGCGGCTTGACGATCAGCGGCAAGCGCAGCTCGTCGGCCACTTCGTTCAAATGCGCGCGCTCACCGGACGCAATCAGGCGATAGCGTGGCGTCGGCAATTTGTGGGTTTCCCATATGCGTTTGGTAAACACCTTGTCGATC